>NZ_JAQMTM010000073.1:0-77602 GCF_028331085.1 Anabaena sp. CS-542/02 | reverse complement strand
TTTCTCAACCCGTACAATCGACAAGAAAAACAATGAATGATTGCCATTAAGTCCTCGACTAATTCCTGTTGCGGAGATAGTGATTCTTGATTGGCTACAATAATTTCACATCCTAGCAGGAAGTTTCCCAACTGAATCCCATCGTTGTAATGTCTTGACTGACACCCCAATTTTCTTTGCAAACTCATGAGGTTTAAACATAAATGCACTTATAGGTTTGTAGGTAAGTGTATAGGTTTGTCTATTTAATTATCAACTAGGCTACTACTCTCTAGGTCTCATCTGGTTGTTTTACCCAAACAGGTATAGACCAAAAGAAGTGCTACTCACGCAAATACTCTCTTGAAGCTCTCAATAATTAGTTCTGATGACAGATTTAATGCCCACGGTTGAATTGTTAACCTATGTCTGTAAGTAATAATAGTTACTAAATTAATAATCATGAACATTCTTGCTTGGATTGCTTTAGGTCTAATTGCTGGAGCTATTGCTAAAGCGATTTACCCAGGACATCAAGGTGGTGGTATCTTAGGAACAATCTTACTGGGTATTATCGGTGCTTTTATCGGTGGTAGCTTTGGCATATTCTTTGCTACAGGTAGATTTGCTCTAGCGGCTCCTACTCTTAGTGCTACAGGCATTATCTTAGCAATAATTGGCTCAATTATTGCTATTTTATTGTGGAACTTGTTAACTTCTCGCCGTGCTGCATAAGTATTGAGGTAGATATTTATGGACGTAGATAATTTTCTGCGACGTTACGCTGCAGGAGAACGAGATTTTGCACAGGTAGATTTAAGCAGGGCTAATCTAGGTGGATTAATCTTAAATCAAGTTGATCTTAGCGGTGCTAATCTCAGTAAAGCCAATCTGCATAAAGCACATCTAGAAGCCGCAAATCTGAGTAATGCTGATTTAAGTACAACCTATCTGACATCTGCAAATTTAGAAGGCGCTAACTTGGAAGGAGCCAACCTGCACAAAGCCGATTTAGATCGTGCTAATTTAAGAGCAGCAAATTTGACCAATGCCAACCTGGAAGGAGCGAATTTTCGTAATGCTATCCTTCCGGATGGCACTGTCTCCGACTAAAGATTAAATATTACTCAATTTTGATTCCTGCTCAAAAATTGTGAATTTTTGAGCGGTAATTGTGGAAACTAAACCTTGGCAATGGTTACAGTTTGGGCTTGATTTTGATACTTACCAAAGCGTTCCGCGTAGGTTGTTTGACATGGTTCACCTTCCAAAAATAGGAGCTGCAACACACCCTCATTAGCGTAGATGCGACAGTCAGCACTAGAAGCATTGCTGAATTCCAGAGTTAAGAAACCTTCCCAGGAGGCTTCAGCAGGAGTTATGTTAGCAATAATCCCGCAACGCGCCATAGTTGATTTTCCGATACAAATAACTGTGATGTTCGGAGGAATGCGCAATCTTTCCAGGGATACACCCAAGGCGTAAGAGTTGGCGGGAATAATAAAAAATGATCCATCTTCATCGGTTTGTAGTGGAATCGATTCTAGGTTCTCAGGATTAAACCGCTTAGGATTAACAATAGTACCTGGAATGTGTCTAAAAATACGAAAATCTGTGGGAGCTAATCTTAAATCATAGCCATAGCTAGACAAGCCATAACTAATGACTCGCCTATCTTCAACCTGGCGCACTAGAGAATTTTCAAATGGAGAAATCATTCCTAGTTTGGCTTGTTCGATAATCCATTTATCATTTTTCAGCACGTTTGACCTCTGTGTAAATAAATCTACAAACATCAACAATCATTTCGCTTACCTCTTCGAGACGTGGATAAGCCTGGGGTATCAGGTTAAGGTCGATGACTACGACGGATTTCGGTAATTTGGTCTGCTACATCTAACAGGGATTTTGGCATCTCTGTTCCTGTAAGGATAATATCAACATGAGCCGGGCGTTGTGCGAGAAATTCCAAAACCTCAGTTTCGGGAATTAAGCCAAAATTAATTGCTAAACTTAATTCATCTAAAACCACAAGAGAATATTTACCCGCACTTACTATTTTTTGCGTATATTGCCACAACTTTTGTAAAGCTTCCCCTTCCGCAAGGTCTAGATGGGGTGTGTCGATGCAGCGGGGGACATCACAGCGAATCCAATCTAAATTTTGCCCTAATTGAATGGGGCGCTCTTGACCTTGACGAATACCACCTTTGAGAAATTGTACGACTAATACTGGTGTACCTTGACCTGCGATTCTCAGGGCTTGGGCTATGACACTAGTAAAAAAAATACGTTTTTTACTAGTAAAAACTTGTACTAATCCCGCCACTGGATAGGGTAAGCTGAGGGTTGAATTGGCGCTGGGAGTTTCTAATTGGGCAATCATAAATCAGTTAAAAAAATAGCAAAGATTAGAAAATTTTACACACATTAGTAAAATCTACTGGCATAATTATAGTAATTACTAGAAAAAAAAGGACTGGGATAAGTTCGATTTCTTCTGTGTTTATACAAAGTTAAAACTCCTATCAACGCACTAAAATATAACAGATTTTGACCATGAAAGATTGTATCTGCTAATCTGATAGCTTGCGTGGCGTAGCCATAGGCAGTATAGTCTGTATAAAATTTCTGAGGTAATTCTCATGGTTTGGCAACGCCCCGATGGTCGAGAACCCTATCAAGTCCGTCCTATCAGCTTTCATGGGGGTTTTACCCGCTTTGCTCCCGGTTCAGTCCTCACAAAATTTGGAGACACTCAGGTACTGTGTACTGTCAGTGTGAGTGAAGGTGTGCCTAAGTTTTTAGCGGGAACTGGCAAAGGTTGGTTGACATCAGAGTATAGAATGTTGCCTTCAGCTACACAAGAACGGCAAGCTCGGGAATTGTTGAAATTGTCTGGACGAACTCAGGAAATTCAACGTTTAATTGGACGTAGCCTACGAGGAGCAATTGATTTTGAGGCCTTGGGAGAACGAACCCTGACTGTGGATGCTGATGTCTTACAAGCGGATGCTGGAACTAGAACAGCAGCGATTACAGGGGGGTTTGTGGCTTTAGCTCATGCAGTTTCTCAATTGTTGCAGCAAGGTGTATTAGAGCGATCGCCTTTATCTGGACAAGTAGCAGCAATATCCGTGGGTTTATTGCAAGGCGAGCCATATCTAGATTTAGACTATATTGAGGATGTGGCGGCAACAGTAGATTTTAATGTGGTTATGAACCAAGATCTGGGTATAATTGAAATTCAGGGTACAGCAGAAGAAGGCAGTTATAGTCGGACTCAGTTAAATCACCTACTAGATTTTGCGGAAAAAGGCATTCAGCAACTGTTAATATTTCAGAGAGAGGCAATCTCAGACTGGGAGCAACTGTTACCAGTCAAGTAGAGATGTAATTAATCGCCTGTGTATAAGGTGATCAGCCTTTGTCCCTGTACAGCTTAAGTAGCCCATCCCATGGCAAATGGGAAATTCCGTGGGAATTCCTTAAAAGTTTCAAAAGTTAAAAAGGGCAATAGTCATAAATTAGTTATGGTATTGCACAGAAGTGGGCGATATGATGATTAAACTATGAATAACAAGGTTGAAGTTCTTCCGGGTATTTCGGACTTAGTGGCGCGATCGCTAGACTTGATTCTATCCAAGTTGTCAACCGCCATTAAGGAACGCGGACAATTTACCATCGCCCTAGCTGGTGGTAGTACACCGAAGCCATTGTACGAAGCGATAGCTAGTCAAAAACTCCCTTGGGATAAAATTCATGTCTTTTGGGGAGACGAACGTTATGTACCCCCAGATCATCCTGATAGCAATGAACTGATGGCACGGCGTGCGTGGTTAGATCATGTTGATATCCCTACCACTAATATTCACGCTATACCCACTTTAGACGGAGATCCAGCCCTATCAGCCACCAAACATGAACAGCATCTGCGAGAATTTTTCAATTCTCCCGCCAACGAGTTTCCTGCTTTAGATGTGATATTACTAGGAATGGGTGATGATGCACATACCGCTTCTTTGTTTCCCCAGACCGCGGCTTTAAAAGTCCATGACCGCTTGATTACAGTGGGTAACAAAGACGGAAACCCCCGCATAACCTTCACATACCCATTTATTAACGCTGCTCGCAGTGTAATTTTTATGGTTGCTGGTGCTAATAAACGACCAGCTCTAGCTCAAGTCTTCGCCCCCGTGGCTGATGATTTTACTTATCCATCCCGCTTGATTAAACCCCAAGGCGAACTGTGGTGGTTGCTGGATGCAGCCGCAGGTATGGCTCTACCACGCTAGCTATGAGAACTCCCAGATTGACTTTCCCATCAGGAGTAATGATTACCATCGCAAGCTAGAGTTTTTTCCTGAGCGAACCTCTAATCGCCGGGAGATTCAGGCTTGTTCCTAGCCGCTTTTGTGTGTGACACTGTTCCACAATCTTGGTGTCTGCAGTGTTTTGTATGTTTACGAATAGTATCTTACGATGATCTTGAACAAGGACCTAAATCGATGATCGTCTGTCCTAATTGCAATCACCCCAATCCAGACGGCGCTGTCCAATGTGAAGCCTGTTATACGCCGTTACCAACCATTGGTCACTGTCCCAACTGTGGCGCAACTGTCCAGGCTGATGCTGCTTTTTGCGGTCAATGCGGTTATAACCTGCATTCTAATGGAGCAGCTACCCCAGCATCTGTGGCAATTCCCAACATCCCAGTAGAAGTACCGCGGTTAGTACAGCCTGATCCCCTTTTAGAAGTTTCACAACCAGATGCTTTGGGAACTAACCCAGACCCCAACACCAATCAGCCGGTTACTTCACCCCTACCACCAACGATAATTTCAACAGCTGTAACCGAACCAGCACCCGTGGTACCCGAACCAGCACCAGCACCCGTGGTATCCGAACCCGAACCCGCACCCGTGGTAACCGCACCAGCACCCGCACCCGTGCCATACCCTTCTATGACGCAACTACAGCAGGTAACTGCACGGTTATTCCACGTCCAGAGCGATCGCGAAATTGAATTACCACAAGGTCTATCTGTGATTCATATCGGCAAACCCAATGACCGGATTCCCCCAGATATTGATGTTTCCGGATTTTCCAATTCGGAAATTGTCTCGCGGATACATGCAGATATTCGCGTTGAGGGAGATTTTCACTACATAGAAGATGTGGGAAGTTCTAATGGGACTTACATTAATAACTCGCCCTTATTACCCGGTAACCGACACCGCCTCAGACCAGGCGATCGCATCAGTCTGGGTAAGGGAGATTTAGTCACGTTTCTATTTCAACTTGCCTAACTGATTTTTGCCATCCGAGAACTGTTCTCGGATGAGTAAATTATCCACATCAAACCAGGGACGGATGTTTACCAAAATTTACCTATGAAGGAACCAGGAAAAGATTTTTTACCAAAGCTGACACGCGTTGCTCCGCCCGTAGTAGAACCTATGGGACTAACTTGGCTAATTACAGCAGCGATAGTGACTATCCTGTTATGGCAACTTCCGGCAGGTGATTATATTTTATACCCTTTTAGTATCCTGGCAACTTGGTTCCACGAAATGGGTCACGGATTGATGGCTATGCTGTTAGGAGGACGGTTTCATCAATTACAAATTTTTAGTAATGGTTCGGGCGTTGCTAGTTATAGCATCTCCCAAGCTCTATGGCCAATTGGTTCGGCTTTAGTCGCCGCCGCCGGTCCCATGGGTCCACCTATTGCCGGTGCTGGTTTGATTCTGGCTTCACGTAATTTTACCACTGCTTCCCTGAGCTTAAAGATACTGAGTGGGGTTCTGTTACTTTCCACATTACTTTGGGTGGGTTCTGGGTTTGGATTGCTGGCGGTTCCCATATTGGGTTTAACTATTCTGGGAATATCCCTGAAAGCTCCCCAGTGGGTACAGGGATTTGCTATTCAATTTCTGGGTGTACAAGCTTGTGTCAGTACGTACCACCAACTGAATTATTTATTTAGCTACAGTGCCGGATCATTAGGAATTTCTGATACGGGACAAATGCAAAGGTATCTACTTTTACCTTACTGGTTTTGGGGTGGGTTGATGGCGATCGCATCTCTGGTGATTCTATTCCAAAGCCTGCGCATTGCCTATCGTGGGCAGTAATGGGTTAAAATCAATTCAGTCTCTGTATCATAGCAAATGTGCCCGACATCACTAAGAATGCGGTTCACTGCATAAATCCTGAATGTAAACGTCCTTATCCTCAACCTTGGGGCAATAAGTTTTGTAACAGTTGTGGCACACTGCTACGGATGTTAGACCGTTATGTGCCTCTGCAACCCTTGGGTGCGGGAGGATTCGCGCAAATTTACACAGTTTGGGATCAGAAGACCCAGACGGAAAAAGTACTCAAAGTTTTGGTAGAAAATTCACCAAAAGCACTGGAATTATTTAGACAAGAGGCCGAGGTTTTAATTAAGTTGCGGCATCCGGGTATTCCCAGGGTAGAATCTGATGGTTATTTTCAAGTCAATGTACCCAATTCTAAACCGCGTCAACTAGCTTGTCTGGTGATGGAAAAAATTAACGGGTTGACTTTGGAACAGGTAATACAACAAAATTATCCTCAAGGATGTCCAGAGAATCGGGTGTTAACTTGGCTGTCTGAGGCTATAAATATTTTACAGGAACTGCACAAACGCCAGATTATTCATCGCGACATCAAACCTTCTAATTTGATGTTACGAACTTCCTCCCCCACTGTTACCCTGACTCCGGGGGGAAGCAAGGAAGAACTGGTATTGATTGATTTCGGCGGGGTCAAACAATTTAACACCGCTAAGGTACGTCGAGAGTCCAGTTCAACTAAGTTATATTCTTCTGGTTACAGTCCCCCAGAACAGGTGACCGGTAGTAATATTAGTCCTGGGGCTGATTTTTATGCCCTTGGTCAAACGATGATTGAATTACTTACGGGTAAGCATCCGCTGGAATTACGAGATCCTCAAACTGGTGTGCTGCGGTGGCGAGATCAGATAAAAGTTAATCCGCAACTGGCAGATTTACTAGATGAAATGGTACTAGAAGATGTGCGATCGCGTCCAGGAAATGCAGGAATTATTCAGAAAAGATTAAATAAGATTATCCACCAATCTTCCGGGACTAGCTTATTTTCCCACATCCAGGAATCTGTGGAGCAAGGAGCAGCAAAAGTTGCCGCTAAGTTTATACTTTTAATACAGGCCATTAAGAATCTATTCAATCATCTCACCAATGCCATAGGTAAAACAATTGTTTTGATAGCGCAAGCAATTCTCAAGGTTTTACAAGCTTGTGGGGCGACAATTTGGGCTATGCTACTAACTAGCCTTGGCACTTGCCTAGGTACGATTATTGGTTTATTTGTAGCTTATCGTACGGTATTAGGCGAGGAAGTTTCAGAATATATTTTGCGTCAGCTACCGGAATTAGTAACTAATACTCAAGCTATGGTAGCCACAGAAATGATAGTGTTTGTTGGCGCCGGTTGGGGAACCGCATGGGGACTAACCATATCGGGATGTTTTGGTCAACGAAAACGGTTTTTAGTAGCATCGCTCATGGGTATGATCAGCTATGGGTTTAGTTGGTTAGTTTGGCAATTCATCACACCCAAAGATAGCGGTGAAGGACTATTGACAGTAATTTTAGTTGCGGTTTTTCTATTGACCTTGAGTATAGACTTTCGCAGCCATCACATAGTTCATGCTGTGGTGGCTACATTGGGTACTGCAATTGTCTTTGCACTGTTAATTATTTTTGGTTTCCCAACTACTGTTTTTGAATTTTCTGGTCAGTCCATCTTTTTAACATCATACCTGCCCATTGTTTTTTTGAGTTTGGTAGGTCTGTTAATGAGCTTTTGGTTAGGGGTGAGTTATTACCTGATTGTCCCCGGTTTGCGCTGGTTGGGGTGGCGTTAACGGGGTGGGGTAGAGATGGGATTTTGCCCACGCCTAAAACAAGATACCCCTAGCCGAAACGAAAAGAAAGCCAGGGGTATCACATATGTGGTACTCTATAAGGATTTCAGTATAGTGCCTTACGTTGACATACTCACCGATCTTGAATATCGGTGATTCTTGACAGTTCACAGTAACTCCCTGCCGAAGCAGTCTTATAGTCACTCCCTGTCCATTTAAAGTCGTGCCGATGCCCCATGCCGACTATTGCATTTTAGCTTTTTGTTGTTTTTTAGGCAAGTTTTTTTCCAAGAATCAAAAAAGCCGTCGTAGAACAACGGGGTTTTAAACCCATTTTTTCGATAAGATAAATAGATAAGTATTTTAAAGCCTAAATCCAATTTTGTATAGTCCTTGAAGTAAATTTCTGAGATTTTTATAGTTTCTTGATCAATAGGTTACATTTTTGTTCTAGTGAAAATTAGTATATTTAATGACACTTTAATCCTCATGTTAGACAACCCTATCCTCACATTGTAGCTGTAGAGGAAAAGCATTTTGTTCGGGAACACTTCTCTATGATGGAAACAAAGCCTGTCACATAAAATAGAGTAATGCTAACCCGTATTAAAGACTTAGTCGCAACATTAGCGCCCCGCTTAATTGAAATTCGTCGCCATATCCACTCTCACCCAGAACTCAGCGGTCAGGAATACCAAACATCTGCCTTTGTGGCTGGTGTGTTGTCTTCTAGTGGTCTCCATGTAGAGGAGGGAATTGGTAAAACTGGGGTGATGGGAGAACTACAAAATACTGGGATAGATGAGCGTTTATTGGCAATTCGTACTGATATGGATGCTTTGCCAATTCAAGAACGGACAAATTTAGATTATGCTTCTCGTGTACAAGGTGTGATGCACGCTTGCGGTCATGATGTTCATACCACAGTGGGTTTAGGAACAGCAATGGTGCTCTCCGAAATAGCCGAGGAATTGGGCGCTAAGGTGCGGTTTTTATTTCAGCCCGCTGAGGAAATTGCTCAAGGCGCAACCTGGATGGTCAAGGACGGCGCAATGTCCCAGGTGACGGCTGTATTAGGTGTTCATGTTTTCCCCTCTATCCCCGCTGGATCTATTGGTGTACGTTACGGTGCGTTGACGGCGGCGGCTGATGATTTAGAAATTATCATTATGGGAGAATCTGGCCATGGGGCGCGTCCCCATGAAGCCATTGATGCAATTTGGATTGCTTCACAGGTGATTACTGCGTTACAACAAGCTATTAGCCGCACACAGAATCCTCTACGTCCTGTGGTTTTGAGTATAGGGAAAATTACGGGGGGGAGAGCGCCAAATGTGATTGCTGACCAAGTACAGTTGTTGGGAACAGTGCGATCGCTACATCCGGAAACCCGGAGTCAACTCCCCAATTGGATTGAAAATATTGTGGCGAGTGTCTGCCATTCTTTTGGGGCGCGTTATCAAGTTAATTATCGTCAAGGTGTCCCTAGTGTGCAGAATGATTATGCCATTACCCAATTGTTGCAATCTTCAGCTGAGGAAGCCTGGAGTAGCGATCGCGTCCAAGTTTTACCTGAGCCTTCTCTAGGTGCTGAAGACTTCTCTGTCTATTTAGAACACGCTCCCGGTTCGATGTTTCGCTTAGGTGTAGGCTACAAAGATAGAATTATTAATCACCCACTACACCATCCAGAATTTGAAGTCGATGAATCAGCGATTATCACCGGGGTTGTAACGATGGCTTATGCTGCTTATAAGTATTGCCAAAAAAGATAAAACTGCAACAAAAACAGCCTGTACCCGGACATACCCCAACATAGTAAAACCCACGCAAGTGGGTTTCAAATCCTTTTAATCACCTTCATCAATGAATGAGGGCGATTTAGCTAAACATTCGCTCCAGTTGTACTACCCCCCAATCTTGCTTGAATTTGGCTTTTAGCGGCTTTAAATTGTGTCGCCAGTTGCTCAGTTTGTTCAGTACTCAAGTTATTACGAATAGCAGCAAACATTGTGGTTTCTTCTTGACGAATATGATCGCCGACAATATCCATCAAATTTCTGACTCTATCTTTAAATTCTGCATCTGAGGGATTAATAGCGCGGATTTCTTCTAACAGCCGTTTTATGTGAGCATGTTCATCATAAAGTTCTTGGGTGTCGGAGTCACCATAGAAAGAACGTACTCTGGGGTAAACAACTTCCTGTTCAGCTTCAGTATGAGTCGTCAGGTCTTTGTAAGCTTGACCAAAATACTCCTGAATCTTTTGGGGATCGTTGCTTTGTAGTAATTCTGTAAACAGGATATTCACCTTATTGTGATCCATGCGGATAACATCCTGGATATTCATATCTTTTTTGTCACTGGTTTGGGTAACCGCGCTACCTACTGCACCACTAAAGGCTGCGATCGCATCTTGAACTCGTCCCCAAATCCCTTGATCTGCATTTTGTCCAGTCAGTTCACGCACACCTAAAACCTCTAAAAAACCTTTGAGTTGTTCTTGGTGAGCGCGGTTTTCAAAGTTAACCGTATTCAAAGGGCTAATGGCGGCCATGACATCAGCACCAACCTTTTGAGCCGCCTTGTGAATCAGTACACCACACATTACCTGTTGATGTTTTAATAATTCATGTTGAAATATTTTTTCATAAAAACTCAATTGAGATCCCTGCATTAATTCCCGGACTTGATTACACATTTCTTGAACCATTGGTTCTGGTTTTTTTCGGATGCCATACTGAATAATTGTAGTTTCCAGAACCCCTTTATTTTTCTGGTCATCTTCTAGCATCTTCCGGAGAAGTTCAGATATTTCCACATCAGTTGATTGCGTCAAAAACAGTTGCTCATTTTCTATAAGCAACTGTTGAATTAGTTGCATACTTGCCAATTTTATGCCGATAGCATTTCGTTTGGTATCATCTAATGTCGTTACCATCTCCAGTTCTCCTCTGAAATTATTTCGTATTATTAGTCTGTCTAAGAGTGACATATAATTTATGTAAATTACATCTTTCTTTTGAATGATCGCCTTCACCACTCAAGATATAAAAATCAGATATAGTCATCCTATTTGACTTGAGAAATTATGAGTGAGGAAAGGGAACAGGGAACAGAAATTGTTCATGAATCATTTAGGATTGCTATATATATACAAAAAGATTATAATTATACTTGGGGAAATATAACTGTATAGCTGTAAATACCCCACAGGGAAGATAAAAATTTTTGGCAATTTTTATAAATTGACTCAAGGATACTGAAATAGATTTTCTCCAATAATACTAGAGCATCCTAATGGATAGGTATATTCAGACATTTAACCAAGCCAGAGAATTAATTTTGATGTTGGGGATAAAGTTATTTTCATAACTTCTCACTCAATAAACATCAAATCTGAGAAATTAACCTTACATATACCGGCTCATATTCAACAAATTTATTTTAGGTAAAAATAGGATAATAAATCATGGAAAGTACAGGAACAGAATCCAATTCCACACCATTTCCAAATATCCCACCAATTATTGAAAGCGACAACAGAGAGTATCAAGATAGCGGTGTACCTAGCACAGTGGCGATCGCTGGACATCCTTTACACCCCGTAACAATGATTTTTCCCATAGCCTTTTTAACTGGCGGACTGGGGAGTGACTTCGCCTATTGGTTAACTAATGATTTTTTCTGGGCTAGAGCGTCACTATGGTTAATTGGACTCGGACTTATAGGAGGACTCATCGCCGCCATCACAGGGATGAGTGACTTTTTGAAAATTGAACGTGTTCGCAAGCGCACCGCCGGCTGGATGCACTTAATTCTTAATGTAACTATTTTAGCGTTAACATCCATCAACTTAATTTTACGTCTGGGCGATGCTGAAGCCCGAATATTACCTTGGGGATTCTTCGTGTCCCTAGTTGTGGGTACGCTCACAAGTATCACTGGTTGGTTTGGGGCTGAACTTTCCTATCGGCACAAAATTGGTGTAGTAGGTGCTGGTAGCAGAAGATATCCCTAGTTCTTTGTGATGGAGGGTTAATAACTAATCCTCCTGACACTTGTGGGTCTAAATACACAGAGATTCTGAATTCAATCACTCCTCAAGGTTTGTCAGCTCTCATCTTGGCTATTTTGCTCGCCATCAGGAAACAGGACTCGTAACTATATATTATAAATAGGATAAAGCCTTTTTCAGGCTAATGAAGTACACATCAATTGCCTATTCCCTGTTCCCTGAAACTAAACAACTTTGTACCTCACGAGCATGGGAAATGCTATATATAACTAACAATAATTGGATATGCAAAGAAGAGTTAAAGTTAAACCTAATTGTAAAGAACAAAAAATTGAAGAACAAAGTGACGGGAGTTTGACTGTCAAATTAAAGTCACCCCCAGTAGATGGTAAAGCCAATGAGGAATTAATTAAACTCTTAGCGGAAAAGTTTAAGGTATCAAAATCTCGGATTAGTATTAAATCTGGGTTATCCTCTCGGCAAAAGCTGATTGAAATTGATACAGATAATTAATTGCTTTATTGTTATATCTAGTACAATCTACCAGTGAGTTTTCTATTCAATAAAATTGATATCTTGTGTAATGGTAATATATCTAGATTGAGATTTTACTCGTTTGATCCACGCTTTGATACCGGGGAAATTTCTCAAATCAAAACCTCCTTCATGTGCCACATGAGTATAAGCAAACAAGGCAATGTCGGCAATTGTATAACGCTCGCCCACAAAAAACTCATGAGTCATCAAATGATTTTCCATAACCTTTAGTGCTGCATACCCAGGGTCACGTTGTTGTTCTATAGCTGTGCGATATTCCTCAGGTTTACCTAAAATAGAGAGCCAAAATCTTGATTTAGCGATAAAAGGTTGATGACTAGATTGTTCAAAAAACAACCATTGCAATACTTGCGATCTTAAAAAGCGATCATATGGTAAAAATTCTGTACCTTCACTCAAATACATTAATATAGCATTTGATTCTGCTAAATACTTACCAGTATCAATTTCTAAAACTGGTATTTTCCCGTTAGGATTCTTACTTAAAAATTCTGCTGTGCGAGACTCTCCTTTCAAAATATTAATGTCCACTCTTTCAAATGGCATACCCATTTGGGTTAATAAAAGTCGAACCTTGTAACTATTGCCAGATGGTAAGAAATCATACAATTTAATCATTCTCATGTCGATATTAATAAAATAATATATATTACCCAAAGGACTAGGAAAAACAGGATATATTTGCTAAATATGCAGGATATTCACACACAAATAAATTATATAAAAAATTTCCAAATACTATAAAAATAGTATTATTGCGTTTTTCTTGAGTGTATGAACAGCAGAGTATATGTGGAATATTTACTTTAGGATTTAAGGACTGGCGTGATTTAGTGGTAGCCGATGGTTTTCATTTTCGGCTTTGAGATAAAAAGCTCTTGGAATGGGGGTTGTGGGAAAGATGGCCACCTCTACAGAAAAACTCTCAAGGTAAGGAAATTAAATCTTGTACAATTTTAACAATGGCGTCTAATGAATTAGTCAAACCAATTCATCATCCCAATAACCATAGAGGCAAATATGCCAAGAACACAGAAAAACGATAATTTCATTGACAAATCCTTTACAGTGATGGCGGATATCATCCTGAAAATCCTCCCCACCAACAGGAAAGCTAAAGAAGCATTTGTGTATTACCGAGATGGGATGTCAGCCCAGGCTGAAGGAGAATATGCTGAAGCCTTAGAGTACTATGAAGAAGCGCTGACACTAGAGGAAGACAGTAATGATCGCGCGTATATTCATTACAATATGGGGCTAATCTATGCCAGTAATGGTGACCACGATACAGCTTTAAAAATGTATCACCAAGCGATTGAATTAAATCCGCGTTTACCCCAAGCCTTGAATAACATTGCGGTGATTTACCATTATCAAGGTGAAAAGGCCAAAGAAGCTGGGGATAATGACGCTGGCGAGGCATTTTTTGATCAAGCGGCAGATTATTGGATTAGAGCCATCCGCATGGCTCCCAATAATTACATTGAAGCCCAGAACTGGCTGAAAACTACCGGACGTATGCAAATTGACGTATTCTTTTAATATTCTCTAGGTTGGGTTAAAGCTTTGCCAAACCCAATACCAAGAAACTCACCCCCACCTCCACAAGGGAGGCGGGGCGGGTTTGTCTCTCCCATTGAGCATAAGAAAAAAAATTAACCATTGAGGAACCATGATTGATCGGGAACAAGTTCATAAAGTAGCTCTTCTAGCTCGGTTAGAATTAACAGCACAAGAGGAGGAGAAATTTACCACCCAACTGGGAAGTATTCTGGAATACGTGGAACAGTTGAATGAAGTAGATGTGATTGATGTGTCGCCGACCACAAGGGCGATTGATGTTAGTAATGTGACTCGAAAAGATGAGTTAGAACCATATCCTGAGCGAGAAGCCATTCTTAATAGTGCGCCGGAACAAGAAGGGGAATTTTTTAAAGTCCCAAAAATTTTAAATAGCAACGAGTAGGGATAATTGCCTTTTTTTTGCGCTCCGTTTGTGGTGAAAACCATCCCAAGTTTTAATAGCCATGGTTTTGTATATTTCTTGGGGTCGTCCTGACTCGGATTGTACCAAAATGCCTTGCAATTGATTTTAATGCCCCTCATAATGGCAATGAAGTAGTTAAAAGAACATTATATCAAAGATAAACACAGATAATTTATCTGTGTTTATAGTATAGATAGTAGGAAATTATCCCCTGCTTAACTCGCAAACTAACACACCACTTTTGTAAGTGTGGCTGTGAAGTCAGGGTAAGAAATGGCTGCTGCTTCAGCGCGGTGAATGGTGGTGATCCCAGTAGAAACCAGAGATGCGATCGCCAGACTCATGGCAATGCGATGATCTGTATGACTATCCACATCAGTACCGACCAAGGGCGTACCGCCAGTAATTTCCATACCGTCGGGTAATTCATTAACTTTTGCGCCCATTTTAGTGAGTTGCTGCGCCATCACAGTAATGCGATCGCTTTCTTTGACTCGTAATTCCGCTGCATCGCGAATAATGGTTGTGCCTGTGGCAAATACTGCCGCCACTGCTAGGATAGGGATTTCATCAATCATTCTGGGAATAATATCCCCCGCAATGGTGCAGCTTTTTAAACCACTCGAACGCACTCTTAAATCTGCAACCGGTTCCCCAGCGACTTCCCGCTGGTTTTCCAGTTGAATATTGGCTCCCATGAGTGCTAAAGCCTCTAATATCCCCGTGCGCGTGGGATTAACACCGACGTTTTCTATCAGTAATTCAGAATCAGGTACAATTGCCCCAGCTACTAACCAAAAGGCTGCGGAACTGATATCCCCGGGGACAATAACTTTTTGTCCGTGTAATTGGGCAGGTCCCTTCAAAGTGACGCTATTGGTGTCTGGGTCAATAGTGAGTTCAGCACCAAAAGCCCGTAACATGCGCTCGCTGTGGTCACGAGAAAGAGCGGGTTCTGTGATGGTGGTTTGTCCTGGCGTTAATAAACCTGCAAGTAATAGGCAAGATTTAACTTGGGCCGAGGCGATGGGAGAATGATAATGAATCGGTTTGAGGGCTTGACCTTGAATTGCTAAGGGTGCTAAAGAATTACCCTTACGCCCCCAAATTTCCGCCCCCATTTGTTGTAATGGTTGAACCACACGGGACATCGGGCGCGATCGCAAAGAACTATCACCTGTAACCGTAAAAAACCGCCCTGGATGAGATGCTAAAAGCCCTAACATCAGTCTGAGTGTAGTACCAGAGTTGCCAGCATTCAACACATCCATTGGTTCTTGCAGTTGTCCCAAACCAATCCCCTGAACCCGGACTAATTCGGTGTTCAGTTCAGAAATTTGCGCCCCCATAGCTTGAAAACAGCTAGCAGTGCTACGGGGGTCTTCGCCTAAAAGCAGCCCTTCAATCTGGGTTTCACCTTGGGCGATGGCTCCTAACATTAAAGCACGGTGTGATATGGACTTATCACCCGGGACACGAATACAACCCTGTAAAGATAGACCAGTAGAGGGAGGGTGGATAATTAACTTGTGAGACTGGTCTGTTTGAGTTTCTAAAGTTATGACAGCAGCGGACATGAGGTTACCTAAAATCAACTTTTATTACTTGTTTGTGTTTGCATGTCGTGAATACGCAACCACTTTGTTGTCAGGGGTTTTCAGCCAGTCAAAGATAGGATGAATATTAGTAGTCTGTTGACATCAACTTTATATGTCCCCATCTTTAACTGAAAAAATTCTCTCTCAATTACCAGGTGATGTTCTGGGAGCTTTACGTCAAGGCGATCGCCTGCTAGAATCTTTGAGAGAAAATACAGCACCAGTCCCCACAGTAGTTAAACACAGTCAGCAACCATTAGAAGCTGTAGACTGGGATGTAATTGTCTGTGGTGGGACTTTAGGGATTTTAATTGGTTGCGCCTTAGCAGTAAAGGGACTGCGGGTAGCGTTAATAGAAAGGGGAATTTTACGGGGGAGAGTACAAGAGTGGAATATTTCCCGCCCCGAATTGCAAGTATTTCTAGAATTAAACCTACTGAGTACCGCAGAATTAGAACAGGCGATCGCTACTAAATATAACCCAGCACGAGTAAGTTTTGCCGGTGGTACCCAAATCTGGGTAGAAGATGTCTTAAATATCGGCGTAGATCCAGTTTACCTACTAGATACATTAAAAAACCGATTTATCGCTGCTGGGGGTAAGTTATTAGAAAATACACCCTTCACTCAAGCTATAGTTCATCCAGAGGGAGTCATAGTCAATAACCAATATAAAACTAGGTTATTAATCGATGCTATGGGAAACTTTTCTCCCATTACCAGACAAGCACGCCAAGGTAAAAAACCAGATGCTTTGTGCTTAGTAGTAGGAACTTGCGCCCAAGGTTTCCCAGTAAGTACCACTGGCGACTTATTATTTTCCTTCACATCCTTAGAAAATCAATGTCAATACTTTTGGGAAGCTTTCCCAGCCAAAGACGGTAGAACCACTTACTTATTTACCTATATGGATGCAGAACCACAGCGCTTGAGTTTAGCCGAATTATTCGAGGAATATCTGCGACTACTACCAGAATATCAGGGTGTGGAATTAAACCAATTGCAATTTCAACGAGCGCTGTTTGGCTTCTTTCCCAGCTATCGGGAAAGTCCGATTAAAACCCCTTGGAACCGCCTGTTAACCGTGGGAGACAGCAGTGGTAGTCAATCTCCCCTAAGTTTTGGCGGCTTTGGGGCGATGATACGTCACCTCAAGCGGTTAACATTTGGGATTCATGAAGCACTGCAAACTAATCAATTATCCGCCCAAAACTTAGCGCTGCTGCAACCTTATCAACCAAATCTCACAGTAACTTGGTTGTTTCAAAAAGCCATGAGTGTGGGTGTAAATCAGAAAATCCCCCCAGAGCAAATTAACGAACTACTCCGGTCTGTGTTTCAGGAAATGCAACAACTAGGGACACCAGTTTTGAAACCATTTTTGCAAGATGTGGTGCAATTTTCAGGACTGACAAAAACACTGTTAAAAACTGGTTTATTGCATCCGCTATTAGTGGCTAAAATTATTCCACAAGTTGGTATACTCAGCTTAGTGGACTGGATAGTACATTACACTAATTTAGGGGTTTACACTGCTTTATTTCAGTTAACCCCCATATTACAAACATGGATTAACAATCAACCCGCAGAACAACAATATTATTGGCATCGTTTAGTTGATGCTTGGAAATATGGTTCTGGTAGTGACTACTTTGATGTTTAACAGCAATTATCATAAATATCCGCCCAAGTATTGAGTCTACTGGTGTGTTTGTGCTAAATCCAAGACTTCTTGGGTAGTTAAACTCCGTTTGTGATCCATAGACGCTTGTCGCACCGCCTCTAAAACAGATTTCGTTGCTTCTGGGTTTAGAGAAATACCATGCTGCTGCAACAAGTTTAATAATAAATGCCTGCCAGAATGTTTACCCAGAAGTAAACGCCTCTCCCCACCTACCTCTTCGGGAGCAAAGGGTTCGTAAGTATGAGGGTTTTGCAGTACACCATGACCATGAATACCTGATTCATGAGCAAAACTATTTTCCCCCACTATTGCTTTCCAGGGATGTACATTGTGGCCTGATGCTGATGCTACCAGTCGGGATATTTCCCATAAGTGAGCAGTATCAATGCCTAAATTACTATTATGGATGTGTTTGAGAGCCATAACAACTTCTTCTAAAGCAGCATTTCCTGCTCTTTCACCTAAACCATTAACTGTGGTATTTGCTGATAAAGCACCCGCCTTGATCCCGGCTAGAGTGTTGGCTGTGGCTAAACCAAAATCATTGTGGGTATGCATTTCTACAGGTATAGACAATGCGTTTACTAATTTTTTAACTTGCGTGTAAGTACTGAAAGGATCCAGGACTCCCACTGTATCACAAAAACGAAACCTTGATGCGCCACATTCTTGAGCATCAAGTGCTACATCTAACAGGAATTTTTCTTCCGCTCTAGAGCCATCTTCCCCACCTACGGAAACAAACAGTCCATGATCAAGGGCAAAGTTGATACTGTCTCGCAGTTTTTGTAAAACTAACTGCCATTTACCCTGAAATTTAGCATTTATTTGAATTGCTGATACAGGGATGGATATATGCACTCGCTGCAAACCACAATCTATGCTAGCTTGAATGTCGGAAATTACGGCGCGGTTCCAACCCAGGAGTTGAGCTTGTAAACCTAAGTTGACAATTTTGTTTATGCCTTGTTGTTCTGTTTCACCCATGGCCGGGGTTCCAACTTCTAGCTCATGAACTCCAATCGCATCCAGTAATTGGGCGATCGCTATTTTTTCTTGTAAGTCAAACACCACACCAGCGGCTTGCTCTCCATCCCGGAGAGTAGTATCGTTAATTACAATTCTACTCATTTCTTTAGTGTCTGTGACATCATACCTTAATATACAGAAGTTTCACCAAAAAAGTAAGTAAAATTACAATTATTATCGGTAATTTTTAAGTAAATCAAAATACAATTTTACATTTCTATTCAATCAAAGCCCCACCACAACTTGAACCGCAGCCAGCAGTACAGCCATAACAATAGTTAGCTGTTTGAATTTCAGTAATTAAGTCTAAAGTTCCAGACTCTAGCAATTTACTGACTGTTAATGATTCACCATTACCAGTTTTAGCTGGTAGGTTCATCATTTGATTAAAATCACAATCATAGACATTACCGAGGTAGTCAACCGACAGTTCATTACCACACATTAAGTGCTCAACTGTACTGTGATTAAAATGGGACTCTAAAAACTGTAAGTAGCTAGTATGCAGACTTTTTCTTTCTAAATATATTTTAGTTCTGCCAACCGGTAGATTAGTGATGGTAAATAAGTTGTTAAACACAATATCAAAATGCTCTTGCAAGAACCTTTTATAATCTCCTTCTAGTTTAGTTTGCTCAGGGGCTAAAGAGAACTTTTCGCTAGTGGGTAAAGGTGGATTATATACTAAGTCCAAAATTAAATCAGATTTCTTGCCGTAACCGACTTTATTCAGCCATTGTAAGGCTGTAATTGAAGCATCAAAAACACCATGACCGCGCATTTTATCAACATTATCGGCCATGTAGCAAGGCAAAGAAGCAACAACTCTTACTTGGTGTTTGGCAAAATATTCTGGTAAATCACCAAAACCCTCTTCAAAATAAATTGTTAAATTAGACCTGACAATCACCTGCTTACCTGTAGAGTTTGCCGCTTCTACCAAGGGCTTAAATCCATAATTCATTTCTGGAGCGCCACCAGTTAAATCTACAATCTCAATTTCCGGGAACTGGTGGATTAAAGTAATTAACTGTTGGCAAATTTCGGGAGAAAGTTCTTCTACACGTTTCGGACTCGCTTCGACATGACAGTGAGTGCAAGCAAGATTACACCGCCGACCTAAATTAATTTGGAGAACAGAAATACTTTTTTTTGTCAGAGGATAAGTAAGTTTATTTTTAAATGATGTTATGACTGGTGTAAATATATTTGTTTGAATATTTGACATGATTTTATATTTCCCAATTAGTTCATATTATTATGGTTTATCGAAATTTTATCTAACTTATAGTACTTTTTACTATTATTGTAATAATCTGTAAATAATTCCACTAATCATCATGGCAATGGGTAAAGTTAAAACCCACGATAATAAAATCTGACCAAAGACGCGGAAATTAGATTGGCTGTCAATCAGTCCTACACCAAAAATAGAACTAACTGAAACTTGAGTAGTGGAAATAGGCAGACCAAAATAACTAGAGGCTATTACTAAAATCCCAGTTACTATATTTGCAGATAGTCCCTGGTTATGATTGATGTCGGCAATTTTTTCGCCCATAGTTTCGGCAATTTTTTGGGAGTTGAGTAAACCACCGAGTCCCATGGCCATTGCTATGGTTAACATTCCTCCTTGAACCGAAAAATAATCAATAATTAAAATGAGGGAAACAATCTTAGGAGTATCATTTAAACCTCTGGTAAAACTGATAATACCTGCACTGATCAAGTGGCAAATATTAACTATTTTTTCGTCGGGTTGCAGGTGAACTTTAGAACCGATGTATTGGAAGAATCGATGAATTACTGCTGCTAAACAAATAGCAATAATAGGACTGAGAAAGAGGGGTAAAATAAATAAGCTGCCCAAAACTGCAAAGTTAACCTTGAGTCCAATAGCCACTAACCCTGCCCCCAGTATAGCACCTGTGATAGTGTGAGTTGTGGAAATGGGAAATCCTGTGATGGCAGCAAATAGCAAGGTTAAACCGGTGGTGATGGCTACAGCTAAATGGATTTCTGGTGCATTAGCGATCGCATCTGGAAATATACCTTGAGCAGTAAACCTTGGTACTAATGTACTTGCCCAGAAAACCGCAGCTAGAGCACCAGCAAAAGTTGTAAAACTTGCCCACAAAATTGCTGTTTGGTAACTGATTGTACAGCTACCAAACAGTGTTGCTACACCTTTAAAGTTATCGTTTGCTCCATGGGAATAAGCTAAAAAAAGCGTAGCCAAAAATAAACTAATTATTAACATTTCTGGGGTGTTCAGAGTTAACAGCAACCACCACCGCTATAGTGCCAGGTAGAATCGGTGATTAAAATTTCTGCTGGCTTGAAGGCGGCCAGTTTAGCAGCCGTTTTATCACAGACGGCTGCGGGAATACCACGCTGTAGCAGATGTCCATCCCCATCATTAAAACAAGATTCTATACCAGCATAAATTGCCGTTTTCCCTGTAAATATACAAGGGCCATCTTCGGGAATATCAACTTTAAAAGCAACAGAATCAAGACTTTCTAACAGGAGATGTGTTTCTATGTTGTAAGTGTGGGAATCTAGCAGACGGTAAGGGCGGCGGGCGCGAATTTCAATTTGACCAAAACCGGCATTAACGATACTTTGACTATATTCCTCATAAGTGAGCGCCCCGGATAAACACATAGCACGTAGTCTCTCATCCTGTTGTAAATGAGCAGGAATTGCACGGGTAGCAATGGGGTCGCTCATTTGCAAGCGTCCACCTGATTTTAAAACTCGATATGCGGCTTTTAAAGCACGGCTTAAGTCTTCTGGCTCAAAAATGTTAAAAAGGCAATTTTGCGCCACAATATCGACCCTAGCATCACCTACGGGCAAATTAAAAGCGTCGCCTTCCCGAATTTCTACAAAGCTGGGGTCAAACCAGGGGTTTTCTCTAGCAGCAATTTCTAGATTACGTGCTGCGGCTTCTCGCATAGCTGCAACTGGTTCAATGGCAATTACAGCACCTGGATAACGAGAAAAATAGGCGAATTGCAGTGCTTCCAACCCACCACCCACACCGACATACATCACCGTGGGTTGGTTGGAAAGTTCATTATGGTGAACGGTGGTACCACAACCATAGTTCATTTGCTGCATTTCCCGGGGAATTTTCAGCCCTGGGAGTTGCACGGGTGTAGTTTGGACACAACACAGTCCCACTTCTGGTGTTTGTGCAACTTGACTGTAAAACTGTGCTGCTGTTTCTAGATAGGTCATTATAGTTTTGGTCTGATATGTTGTGTCTAGATGCGGCCTTGTGCATCCTAATATAGCTAATCATGATTTAAATCAAACAAGTGCAGATTTATCGATTCTTATCTGTAATTAGTTATTTCTTCAAGTACTATGAGTCAAATTCGGATAATTAGTGATGTTTTCCCCACTCGTTGCATCTACCCCTGAACTTGAGTAACACTTGAGAGGGGTTACTCCCTTTGAGTTTTAACCAGATACAAGGGTGATTGATGTATGACTTCTAAGTTTTTGAGCAACAAAAAGCGCCTTTTTGATCAATGGGCTCCCAGCTATGATTGGCTGTTTCCTTCGGTAATTTACCAAGCTATCCACAAGCGGTTATTGGAGTATGTGGATTTACCCCGGAAGGCTAATATACTTGATATGGGCTGTGGAACTGGAAAACTTCTGGAACGATTACTAAATGAGTTTCCTGATGTGAGTGGTACTGGTTTAGATTTGTCTCCAGAAATGTTGCGGATAGCCAGACAGAGCGATCGCCACCGTCCACGTTTAATTTATATTCAAGGTCAAGCGGAATCTTTACCATTTGGTGAAGGTGAGTTTGATGCTGTATTTAGCACTATCAGCTTCTTACACTATTTGGAACCTGAGCAGGTACTAAGGGAAGTAGCGCGGGTGCTTTCTGCGGGAGGGCGGTTCTATTTAGTGGACATTACCACCAAAAAACAGACAGCGCCCCAAGTGTTACCAATGTCTGATGGGAGGATGAGATTTTATAGTCCTCAACAACGTGAAGTTTTTGGCTCATCGGCGGGATTATTGTGTGTGACTCACCAGTATTTATTAGGTCCAGTTTTGCTGACAATTTTTGCTAAACCATCTGAGATTTAATCAGAAATATTACTGAATTGGTGGTAGCATTTCTAAAACAAGAATTTGTAAATCAGGAAACGCCAAGGGGGAAATAGTCGCATCTTCTGGCAAAATCCCTGCGCTTTCATACCCTAATAATGACTCAATCTGCCAAAATTTGAATTTCATCTAGTTGATTAATTACCACATCCGCACCCCGGACATGATCTGATTGACCCACCCAGGTAATACCAATGCAACCGGCGGCTTGAGCATTACGCGCCATTTGCATATCACCGATCGCATCCCCTACCATCAAGCTATGACCAGGTTCCACCCCCAAAGCCTGACAAGCCTGTAAAAACAAGATGGGATCTGGTTTACTCGGTCCGTCATCTACTCCTTTTTGTACCTGGATGTAATCATTTAATTGGTATCTTGTGACAAAATCACGGACTTCCGCTGTGGTGGCGGCGGAAATTATCCCCAGTTTGATTCCTGCGGCTGATAAGGATTTTAATAGCTCGAAAGTACCTGGAAATAGTGGCGCTGGCGTGGTACTGAGATATTTTTCCGCTTCCTCTAAGGATTTGCGAGCGATTGTTAAAGACTCAAACCATCCTCTACCAGTTTCGGCAATATATGCAGCTGCTGCGATTTCTGTTTCCCTGCGACTAGCTACCGAAATTAAACCTGCCCGGTCTAGGGTGTCGCTGTTGATACCAAAAGCCATTAATAAAGGTTCGCCAATACCGGGTATTTGCGCGTCTATGATCCGCACTGCTTTTTGTCCGAGCGATCGCAAATAGGCTTCTGAGTCTTCCAATGTACCATTTTTATCAAAAAAAATTGCCTCGATCTGATCAAAACTGATATTTCTACATTTAATATTTACCAAGCCATTTCACCTCATATAAACAGTTTGTAGTAGGGAATATAGTAAAAAACTCCCATAATTATGGGAGTCCTGCACTTTTGGTCATCTGAGACAACAGGTTTTAACCGATACTTTTTTGCTCACTAAGGCTAACAAATACATAACTTAAGATTGTTTCTCAACCAAGGGGTATCAAGCAATGCACTCCAGATAAATTAAGCGCGCACCTGTTAAAAAATTCCTGGATATAAGTCTGTAACAAGACCTTGGTTCTCGGCTTTATGTTTTAGACTTTCGTGAGCAGGATTTTTTTTTACCTTGTTTTAACAAAAGCATTAATGAAAGGAACTGAGCAAATCATTCCTGTTCAACAACGGCTGGAATCTCGTCTTCAACATCAGTTGCTACTGGGGCTTCCGCATCTATTGTAGTTACATCTGATACTTCTTCTGCAGATGGAGCTTCTGCTGTAGCTTCTATCGCCTCCTCAGCAGCCACAACCTCCTCAGCTTCGGTAGGCGCAGCGGTAATACCTTGCTGTTTAGCTAACATCTGTTCGCGATACTTAGCCGCCATTTCTTCGGCTTTATCATAAACCAAATCACGGTTTTTAATCATATCACCGGGTTCTGGTTCCAGCTGCTTGGTAGACAGGGAAATCCGACCTCTTTCTGCATCCAAATCAATGATCATGACTTTAACTTCATCATTAACATTGAATACGCTGTGAGGTGTATCAATATGCTCGTGGGAGATTTCCGAAATGTGTAGCAGTCCGCTCACACCACCAATATCAATAAATGCACCGTAGGGTTTGATACCACGAACCGTACCGATGACCACTTCGCACACTTCCAGGCGGTTCATCTTGCGCTCAACCAGTGCTCGACGATGGGAGAGAACTAGGCGGTTGCGTTCTTCGTCCACTTCTAGGAATTTTAATGGTAGTTCTTCGCCTACCAATTCTTCTTTGGCTTTGCGGGTACTAATATGAGAACCGGGGATAAAGCCGCGTAATCCTTCAATGCGGACTAATGCACCACCGCGGTTAGTAGCAAACACACCGGAGCGAACAGTAGCATCTTCTGCTTGTAACTGCCGCACACGTTCCCAAGCCCGCATATACTCGATGCGACGAATGGAAAGGGTTAGCTGACCATCTTCGTTTTCATCGGTCAGGATGAAAAATTCTCTGGTTTCGTTGGATTGTAAAACTTCTTCCGGGGCATCGACCCGGTTAATAGACATTTCTTGTATAGGTATGTAGGCTGCTGTTTTAGCACCTATGTCAATCAGAGCGCCGCGCGGCTCTATACTGAAAACTGTACCTGGGACAATATCCCCAGGGCTAAAATGATAGTCATACTTATCAAGTAGAGCAGCGAAATCTTCGTGAGTGAATCCAATTTCTGTAGCGGTTAAGTTCTGATTGACCATGCTGATTTGTTCCTGGTTCTAGTCTCCGTAAAGGTTGTGGCATAGGCGTGATGTATATGCAAGGCACTACGCGGCAGGTACACCTACATCTTTTTTTATATTAGCTCACAAAAGCTAGTATTAACACATATTAACTTCCAGATATTATATTATATCACATTATTTTATGACAGCAATGATTTTTTTATGGTGATTTAACACTGCCTGGGTATTGACAAAATGACACAGCCGCCGAGCACAATGGTGTACTCGGCGAATAATAAGATTTAAATGCCCTTAACATTCCGGTAAGAGCGGTTTATTTTTCTTCTTTCTTTTCGATGCGGGGGGGTTCGCGGAATGCGATCGCAAAGAAAAGAACTCCTATAGCCAAAGCCAAAATCAAGATATATGCAACGCTTTCCATCTTAAAAGCTCCTGCGTCATTAATTAGTTAGTAATCATGGTTTATTGTTATTTGACGAATTTTGGGGCTAATTGCCAGCCATCAAGCGTCTTTTTTAGGGGTAGGTGGTGGGACAGGGGGTTAGGAGAAAACCCCTTCCCCAGTCCCTAATTACCCGGAAGTCAAACGAATTGCTTACGCTTCCTTACGTACACGGGTGGTCTTGTCACCCACTTTCTGGAACAGACCCCATTCAACTTGTTCTTCCAGGTCAGCATCAACACCGGCAAATACGTCTCGGTAGATTGTCCGAGAACCGTGCCAGAGATGACCAAAGAAGAACAGGAGAGCAAATACAGCGTGTCCGAAGGTAAACCAACCCCTGGGGCTGGTACGGAATACACCGTCTGAGTTCAAGGTTTCCCGGTCAAAATCAAAGATTTCGCCACCTTGAGCCTTACGGGCGTACTTCTTCACATCAGCTGGATCTGTAAAGGTTTGACCATCTAGGTCACCGCCATAGAAGCTAACGGTAACACCAGTTTGTTCAAAGCTATATTTGGATTCTGCCCGACGGAAAGGAATATCAGCGCGGATGACTCCATCAGCATCAGTCAATATCACTGGGAAGGTTTCAAAGAAGTTGGGTAGACGACGCACGGTCAATTCCCGACCTTCACCATCTTTGAATACCGCGTGACCTTGCCAAGATTGGGCGATACCATCACCCTTAACCATTGGCCCTGTACGGAATAGACCACCTTTAGCTGGGCTATTACCCACATAATCATAGAAAGCCAGTTTTTCAGGAATTGCTCCCCAAGCTTCTGAGAGGGTAGCGCCTTCAGCCAAACTGCTTTGTACGCGACGCTCAATTTCCTGAGTGAAGTAGTTTTGATCCCACTGATAACGAGTAGGTCCAAACAGTTCAATAGGGGTGGTAGCGTTACCATACCACATAGTCCCCGCAACTATAAATGCTGCGAAGAACACCGCCGCAATACTGCTAGAAAGTACGGTTTCAATGTTCCCCATCCGTAGGGCTTTGTATAGCCGTTCGGGGGGTCTAACTGTCAGGTGGAATAAACCCGCAATAATACCAACAACCCCTGCGGCGATATGGTGAGCCACAACGCCACCAGGGTTAAATGGGTCGAAACCTGCCGGACCCCATTCTGGCGCTACTGGCTGAATACTACCAGTGATTCCGTAGGCGTCAGAAACCCACATACCAGGGCCAAATAGTCCGGTGAGGTGAAAAGCACCAAAACCAAAACAAAGTAGACCGGATAAGAACAAGTGAATGCCAAACATTTTTGGCAAATCTAAAGCAGGTTCACCAGTGCGAGGATCTCTAAAGAGTTCCAAATCCCAGTAAACCCAGTGCCAAACGGCTGCTAGGAACAATAAACCGGAAAGGACGATGTGAGCCGCAGCTACACCTTCAAAAGACCAGAAACCAGGGTCACTTGCAGGTCCACCGGTGACGCTCCAACCACCCCAAGATTCGGTAACGCCTAAACGTGCCATGAAAGGTAGTACAAACATACCTTGACGCCACATCGGGTTAAGAACTGCATCACTGGGGTCATAAACAGCTAGTTCGTACAATGCCATTGAACCAGCCCAGCCTGCAACTAGGGCTGTGTGCATCAAGTGTACAGAAATCAACCGTCCTGGATCATTCAGAACGACTGTATGTACTCGGTACCAGGGTAGTCCCATCGACTACGCTCCTCCTCGATGAATTATGTTTACAAAGGAATTTTCTTACTGAGGTTCTGAGGGACGGAACCGTTTAAGGTTTGCAGTGGCTTAGGTGGGGTTAATCCTCCTATGTCGCTGTTTTACCGCCATTCAGCCAACTCTTTGAGTTTTTTTTATTGCCAGTCTGCTATATAAAGCCTAGACAAAGCTAGACTTTACTTTCTACTTCAACGGGAGCATGGGAGCGGTTATCCCTCAGTAGACTTGCACGCCTTAGCCAGACGCGATATTTCTCAAGTTGAGATTTACAAGAAAGACTACCGCTATCATTGCTTGGTTTTCGCCTTGGCAATAGTCTTAATTCAATACTTGATATCGTAGGATTATATATCAAGTGGGCGATTTTCTTAACTCACTTATGTCAATGCTTGTCAACATAAGTATATTTTTGTCTATAAAATAGTCGGTTTAGGACTACCTCAGACACTATGGCTAGTTTGGCAATATTGTCGGACTCTGGGGAACTTGACTCTACAGAGTAGGCGATCGCCTGTATGACTTTCGAGAGATTTTCTTTGTGGAAAATTCCTCACTGGTGTTTGAGTAACCAGCCAAACGCCTGTAAAACGTTGGTAAATCAGGAAATCCCGCCCTTAAGTCAGTCACCTTTTGAGCGTCTGAGCAATTGCCAAGCAAAAAATGAGAATGTTTTAAAAAGTGTAACTAATTGGTGCCCTTGTTTGCAAGCGTGTAATTGAGACTCTTGAAACTGCACGGACTAACTATGTTGCGAATAGTTAAATATTTAGCCTATGTATCATAGTATGATAGTTAACCGCTAAGTGGAAAAATCACAATAGTATGATCTGGTTTTCCTTGACCGTGAGACGATGGAGCGCCATCACAAAATTTTTATCATGGTTTTCTCTTTGTCTACTTTTGGTTGTCAGTTGCGCTCCTGTCCAGCAGACAGGGACTTTACCCCCTGCTACAGGTGACGGTCGGATTACTGTCGGTACAACTCTCAAACCCAGAACCCTCGACCCCGCGGATACCTACGAGTTGGCTTCCTTGGGTTTGGTGTTCAATATGAGCGATCGCCTGTACACTTATGAACCAGGTAACACAGAAATTAAACCCCAATTAGCGACAGCATTACCCCAAGTTAGCCCTGATGGTTTAACTTATACCATTCCCTTACGTCAGGGAGTGGTTTTTCACGATGATACTCTGTTCAACGCCCAAGCTATGGAGTTTAGTATGAGGCGATTTATGGAGAATAAAGGTAAGCCATCTTTTTTACTATCTGATACAGTACAATCAGTAAAAGCGACAGATGATTATAAGTTAACTATTAAGCTCAAAAGACCATTTGCAGCCTTTCCCTCACTCTTAGCATTTTCTGGGTTGTGTGCAGTATCACCCAAGGCTTACGAAATTGGGGCGGGTAAATTTCAGCCCAATATCTTTGTAGGGACTGGCCCATATAAGTTAGCCCAATATGGCACAGATTCACTGAGATTAGATGTATTTGAGAAATACTGGGGGGAAAAACCAGCCAATCAGGGCGTTAACGTCCAAATCCAGACTAGCCCAGTAAATTTATTTAATGCTTTCCGTACACGTACAGTAGATATAGCCTATCTATCCCTACAACCAGAGCAAATTCGCAGCTTAGAAGCAGCAGGAGAAAAAGGCGATTGGCAAAATATTACTGCTGAGGGTAGCGTAGTGAGTTATATGGTATTCAACCGCAATCAGCCACCCTTAGATCAACCAGAAGTGCGAGCCGCTATAGCGGCTATGATTGACCGTCAACTTTTAAACCAAAGAGTTTTACTTGGTCAAGCCCGTCCATTATACAGCATAATTCCTACCACCTTTAAAGTTTCCCACCCAGTATTTCAAGAAAAATATGGCGATGGTAACTTTCAAAAAGCTCAAGAATTATTAACCGCAGCTGGCTTCTCCCCAGAAAACCCAGCAAAAGTTCAAATTTGGCATCCCTCCACCTCAGCTAATCGCAGTTTAGCCGCACAAACTCTTAAATCATTAGCTGATCGAGAAATGGGAGGACTGCTACAAATAGAAGTTAATAATGTGGAAAGCGCCACCTTCTTTAAGGACATTTCCAGGGGTCTATATCCAGCGGCCTTACTTGACTGGTATCCCGACTTTTTAGACCCAGACAATTATGTATACCCATTCTTATCTTGTCAAAAAGGCTCCCAGTCTCAGGGGTGTCAAAATGGCGGTAGTCAAAGTCAAGGTTCATTTTACTACAGCGAAACCATGAATAAACTAATTGCAAGACAACGCCAAGAGCAAAACCCCGCAGCGCGTGAGGCAATTTTACGACAAATTCAAGAGCAAGTCGCCAAAGATGTTCCTTACATTCCCCTGTGGCAAACCAAAGATTATATATTTGCTCACAACGGAGTTAACAACGTCCAACTTGACCCCACCCAAAATTTAATTTATCGGAGTATCAGCAAGCAGTAGAAGGGCGATTTGTTAGTAGGGTGGGCATCCTTTGCCCGCCCCACAAGACTTTTAGCTGATATCAAGTTTATATAGCTGGTCAATGCCAGCTATCAGATATTCTCTTAAAAATTACACATTAAAATATGTCTCGTTCTCAGGCTTTACAATATTACATTGCCTCTCGATTACTTCTAGCGCCTCTGCAACTGTTAACTATTATTACTATCGTATTTTTATTACTGCGAGCTACACCGGGAGACCCCGCAGATGCAATTCTGGGGGGGCGCGCGCCAGAAGCAGCTAAGGAAGAGTTACGCCAACAACTAGGTTTAAATCTTCCCCTGTGGCTCCAGTATGGTAATTATCTAATTAACTTATTGCGCTTTGATTTAGGAACCTCCTTAACCAGTCGGGGACAGGATGTATGGGAGATCATTGGGCAATATTTCCCAGCCACTGTAGAATTAGCGGTATGCAGTATGGTAGTAGCTGTAATTGTGGGTATTGTCGCCGGTACTGTTGCTGCCTCTCGTCCCGGTACTTATTTTGATATTGGCGGGCGTTTATTCGGTATTATTACTTACGCGATCCCCATGTTTTGGGCGGGAATGCTTTTACAGTTGATTTTTTCTGTACAATTGCGTTGGTTTCCTACTTCTAACCGGTTTCCCCCTAATCTTCCCGCTCCTGTGTCCATCACTGGACTATATACCATTGATAGTTTGCTCACAGGTAATTTTACCCAGTTATTGGTATCTTTGCACCATTTAACCCTGCCGAGCCTGACCCTAGGAATATTGCTCAGTGGCATTTTTGAGCGCATTGTCAGGGTAAATCTTAAACAAACCCTCAAAGCAGACTATGTAGAAGCCGCTAGAGCCAGAGGAATTCATGAAAATAAGATTTTAGTATCCCATGCCCTAAAAAATGCCCTCATCCCAGTAATTACAGTGTTAGGATTAACTTTTGCCTCTCTCCTGGGTGGTGCGGTTTTAACTGAGGTAACATTTTCCTGGCCTGGTTTAGCCAATCGTCTCTATCAAGCTATTTCTGACCGTGATTATCCCACAGTCCAGGGAATATTAGTATTTTTTGGGGCAATTGTGGTTACCGCCAGCATATTAATTGACATTCTCAACGCCTATATTGACCCACGGATTCGCTATTAGTCGTCAGTTCTCTTAGCAATCCTCCTCACTTTTAAAACATTATCTGAAATATTTAAATAGGTGTTTTGACTTTCAATTAAAATATCTTTAGCTTGATCAATTAAATCTACCGTGATGGGGATATTTACATCTTCCGCTAAATACTCTGTAACTTGACGGGCGATCGCATTAACTAACCAAGGTTGACCCTGGGTTAAATGATAGGCGTGGTTAATAGCTTCGGGGGTAAAGATTTGCCCAGTGGCTGTAGTGTGTTGTGTGTATAGATTTTTTATATCTTCTAAGGTAAAATTACTTAAGTTTATAGATTCTACCTACGACAGAGGCGGTAAATTCCGAATGTACCGCCAAAACCCGGCTTTAATAGATTATCTGCTAGTCAGTTCTACCAGCATGGAAATTGACCTTTATCACAAAAATGATGCAGGAGACTGGTTGATTATCAACTACAAAGCACGTGACACTATCGAACTCCAAAGTATTAACCTCAATTTCCCCATTGAAAAGGTCTATCACGGTTTAACCCTGACCCCAGAAACCTCAACAGACTTTTGTCATAGATAGTGTGTAATCGTTGAAACTATAATATCCGTACCTTTAGGTTAACGGAGTGTCAAGTTTGATAAATACGACTGTTCCCAATTTGGCAAAAAACGCAAAACTATTGTTAAATTGTTGACCCAAGCCCAGATGTTTGGCTTGACCGGAAGTAACATCTTTGCTGATAAAGACCACCTGGGTGATTATTTTGGTATAGGTCAAGGCGATCGCTATCACTATTTTTGTAGGGCAGATATTGATTATTCGGTTTGGTGGTAGCATCTTCAGAACAATACCTTTATCTTTCATGGACTGGGTGCGTGTAGTTGTGGGCACATCCATAGTGCTTGTGATTGGTAAACTTTGGCGTTTAATTAGCTCGCGACATTGGAAGCTAGGGTAGTCAAAGGGATACAATAGAGCAAAATTAGCTATTATAGAGTAAAATTCCCCTATGTGCCGCTTACTTGCCTACCTGGGTCAACCCGTCACCCTAGAAGACATACTATATAAACCGGAACATTCCTTAATAGTTCAGAGTTACCAACCCCGAGAAATGACTGCTGGGGTAGTGAATGCAGATGGCTTTGGTATAGGTTGGTATCATCGCCAAAAAGATACCGCCCCATTTACCTACAAAAATACCCTACCCATCTGGAACGATTTAAACCTGCCCCATCTGAGCCGTTATGTAGAATCTGAATGTATAGTAGGTTATGTTCGCAGCGCCACACCGGGACAAGCCCTAGATTTTGCCAATTGTCAGCCCTTCCACCACCAACAACAGCTATTTATTCACAATGGATATATTGAGAACTTTCGTCAATCAGTATACCGAAAAATCCGTAATCAATTAACTCCTGATTTTTACGACCACATTCATGGTAGTACGGACTCAGAGCATATTTTCGCCCTGCTACTGTCTCAAGGTCAAATCAATCAACAGCTACTTCCAGAAGATGCTTTACACAGTACCTTAGTCATCTTATTAGAAATGGCAAAACTCCATCAAGTAACGGTTTCCGCCAACATAGTCTTTAGTGATGGTCATCGTTTGATTGCTTCGCGCTTTTCTAGCAGTACCCCCGCACCATCTCTCTATTGGCTCAAAGATGACCTAAATTTTCCCCAATCTGTAATTATTGCCTCCGAACCGTTATTTACTGGTAATTGGACTGCTTGTCCAGAAAATAGCATTATCAGTGTGGGAGAAGACCGTGATATCCAGATTAAATCAATCTAGTCTCAAAGAGGCTATTTTTAACGCTTTGGTGGAATGTCGCCTTAAAACCCAGACCCTGTTTGAGGGTATGGAGGAATCGACATTTTGTAGTCAACCTCATCCTGATTTTAGTCCTGTGGGTTGGCACTTAGGGCATATTGGCTTTATTGAGTCTTTATGGTTACTAGAACATAGCGGGGGTCTCCCTTGTCCTTTCCCCCAATACCGCAAACTATTTGCAGCTGATGGTTTACCTAAATCAGAACGTGTGCGGTTACCCCATATACAGGAAACCCTTTATTTCTTGGAAACGGTCAGAAAACAGGTTCTCCAACGCCTGGAAGTGATTGATCTTGAAAAAGAAGAACGTCTTTGGCGCTTTTTGATTCAGCATGAAAGCCAACACTGTGAAATTATCAGCTTTGTGCTGGAATTGATTAATCGGGAAAAAGTGAAGATGACAAAGATGATTTCTGGGGGTGAAATCAGCAATATTACTGAGATGATTCTCATCCCCGCTGGTGAATTTGAACAGGGAAGCGATGATGTATATGCTCTGGATAATGAGCGCCCCGCCCATAAGAGATATTTAGATACTTATTATATTGACCGCTATCCGGTGACTTGTGGACAGTATCGCTTATTTATGGCAGCCGGCGGTTATGATGATTCTCGGTGGTGGTCAGCCGCTGGGTGGAAATGGCGGGAAAATCAGCAGGTGATTCAGCCATTATACTGGAGTGGCGATCGCCATGGGGACAATCATCCGGTTTGTGGTGTTAGTTGGTATGAAGCCGAAGCCTATTCACGATTTGTGGGTAAACGCCTCCCCACAGAAGCTGAATGGGAAAAAGCGGCGAGTTGGGATGCAAAAGCTGGTTGTAGTCGCGTTTATCCTTGGGGGAATAAATTCCCCACATCTGAATATTGTAACTGCGATCGCTCCATTGGTGAGACGACACCAGTCAATGACTACCCTGCGGGAAAAAGTAGTTATGGATTATACGACACTCTCGGTAATGTCTGGGAGTGGACTAGTACTTGGTTTGATGGTTACAATGGTTTCCAGAGCTACCCTTATATTGGTTACTCCCAGGTTTATTTTGACCAGCAGCACCGGGTTTTAAAAGGCGGGAGTTGGGCTACACGCCCTTGGGGACTACGTGCTAGTTTTCGTAACTGGTATCATCCCCATGTACGACAAATTTTTGCTGGGTTTCGCTGTGCTACTAGTTAAGGTTTGAACAATTTCCACTGAGGTAATCTCAGGAGTACTTGACGACAGGAATTTCTCACAGCACTTAGTAGACGATAGGATTTACGAATCATATCTAATGTAGAGTATGATACATGCAGTCGTAATGGGGATAACACAGGGAGATAAAACCAGTAATAAGCCGTTTTGAGGTCATTCCACTTTGAGCAGGGTTCTTCATGTAGGAAATCTGATATATCTACTACCAATCCTCTACCCTGGTACATCATCACATTACGACCGTGGACATCATGGGGTCGTAGTCCACGACTTTGAGCATATTCAAGAGCCTGGTCAATATCCCGTATGACTTGTTTGGGAATAGATAATCCCTGGTGTAGACAGTCGTACAGAGTTGTGCCATAAAGCCGTTTCAAAACTAAAAAGTTATCTTTAGCATATAAACACTCAGAGAAAGCCGGGTGAGAACCCAGAAGACGATAGACCTCTATTTCCTCTGTAAAGCCTGGGCGATTAGGGGCATAAATTTTTACCACTAAATCTGGGTGATGAGGATGATAAACGACTACAGCATAATTCCCTTTGCCAATCAGCCGCCAGGGTTGTGGTAGATACCTGACCTTGATGGGATTACGTGAGTCCACACTTTCAATTTCTAAGCTAGGTAGTAGTTGCTGATCAATAATCTCTAGCAAATCCTGCGGGGGTAACTGGTTCATGTTACATAAACTAGTTGGGTCTAATGTTGAGTTTAGCTGTTTGTACTGACTTATCTGACAAATTTCAACTTGACTTAGTTCAACTCGATTCGTTTTTTATATAAAATCAGTAAAGTCGTGAAAAAAACTTGATTAATCTAGCTCAGGCGTGATGTGATGGGCTATGAATATGTGTTTCATTGGGTGGGGTAAAGCTTACCCTAACTTATCTAGTGTTTAAATACACATTATTCCGTATGCTCAATGAGGAATTAAGTTGGAGGTTGAATGTCAATATCTCAGGTTGCTAGTAGCTTCACTTCTGAACATAGTATTGAAGAGCGCTTACAAATAGAGCATTTAATCCCCAAAAACCCCCTATTTGTTCCCAGTGCTGGGAGTGATGTAATTAAGGGATTAACTCAAACACCTAAAACCCTTCCCGCTCGTTATTTTTATGATGACCGTGGCTCTGATTTATTTGAACAAATCTGTGAGTTACCAGAATATTATGTCACACGTACAGAAACCAAAATTTTACAGCAATATGCTGGTGAAATTGCCAGGATAACCGGCCCTTGTGAATTGGTAGAGTTGGGTAGTGGTAGTTCCACCAAAACTCGTATAATCTTAGATGCCTACGCACAACTAGGCCACCCCCTGCAGTATATGCCCATTGATGTCAGTGCAGGGATATTAGAAACCAGTGCTAAACAGCTATTAGCAGATTATCCCTGTTTAAAAGTTCATGCCCTAGTGGCAACCTATGAGTTAGCATTAGCACAAATATCGCCGACAAAATTATTCAGCAGAATGATTAGTTTTATCGGTAGCAGTTTAGGTAATCTCAATCCCCAAGAATGTGATGTGTTCTTTACTCAAATTACCAACGCTTTACAAGTGGGTGATTATTTTCTCCTGGGTATAGATTTACAAAAGCCCAAACATATCGTAGAACCAGCTTATAATGATGCCCAAGGTGTGACAGCAGCTTTTAACCTGAATATGTTAGAGCATTTAAATCACCAGTTTGAAGGGAATTTTGACACCACCCAGTTTGAACACTGGGCATTTTACAATGAAGCTGACAATCAAATTGAGATGCATTTACGCTCTTTGCGATCGCAGTCTGTAGAATTAAGCGCCCTCAACCTCACCGTTGATTTTGCTCCCGGGGAAACTATCCTCACAGAAATCTCCCGCAAGTTTAATCTTAACATGATGCAAGAACAGCTCACCGCCGGGGGTTTAGTACCCATCCAGGGGTGGACTGATGCTGATGGCTGGTTTGGTTTATTGCTTTGTCAGCTACAAGCATAAATTTTCAGTAATTTAAGGGGGGGAGGCAGTTTTTCCCCTCCCTTCACAGCCGATTACCGGGAGTTTTGCTAAAAGATACAAAAAAAGGTCACACTTTTTGCCAAGATGATAGTATTATTTTCCCAAACTTCAATTGGCAATGGTCGGCATGAGTGAAAAAATAATAGACAGCAGCGGGAAAGGTTTTCTCGTTCTGCTTTTGCCAATCTCGTTTTTAATTATTTTCCTGGTTGCTACCTGGAAAATTTTGCTGGTTATGTTAATGGTAATCATTGGCTTCCGGGCTGTGCAAGAATATCAATGGCAAAAGTGGACTGAGCAAGTTAATCCCATTTTTAATGAGTTGCTCTGGGAAACCCAAGGCAAAATTACCGCCATGGATTTAGCAATTAAGGGTAATTTTTCCGGAACAACGGCAAAACGCTATTTAGATGGTAAAGCTAGTGAGTTCGGTGCGAGTATACAGCCTTCACAGGATGGCGGTGAAGTTTATTACTTTATCAGCGCCAGTATTCTCGGCGATATCCTGGACAGTAGCGAACCGGTTACACAAGTTTCACCTTCCTCAGTCACTCAAAGAAACCTATCTCTTTTAGCCCCCCCACCAACCCCACCAGTAAATTTAGAATCAGAAACTGAAGCACCACCACCACAAACCCATCAAGCAGTTAAGCGCTCACTAGAACAACAGTTAATGTTTGGTTCTCTCATCCAATCGGAACTAGCCAAGCGACTAAATGTGTATTCTAGCACGGTGTATAAACGGCGTAATGATCCAGACTTTTCGGAGTGGAGTCGCAACAGAGACCCTGATAGTATTGCTTGGAAATACTCAGAAAAAACTAAGGAGTTTTTTCCCCTAGAGGAAGGTGAAACATGATTGATGTTTAGTTATTCACAATTGTTGATACCTACAGCCTCGGTGATGGAATTTAACTGATGTTTTTCCAGTTCTAATAGCAAACCTTCCAGAATACGGCGCACCATCATTGGTCCTTGGTAAATCCAACCGGTGTATACTTGAATTAAACTAGCACCTGCAGTGATTTTTTCCCAAGCGTCTTGGGGGGTAAAAATGCCACCGACACCAATAATAGGGATGGTTCCTTGGGTTTGCTGCCAAATATACCTAATTACCTCAGTGGAGCGATCGCGTACCGGCGCACCGCTAATTCCCCCAGGCTCCTCCTGGGGTGATTTGCCTGTTTGCTCAATTACTTGAGTTCTCAATCTATCCCGGCTAATGGTAGTATTAGTGGCAATAATCCCAGCTAATTGGTAAGTTTTCGCTAAACTGATAATGTCTGCGATCGCCTCCCAGGTTAAATCCGGGGCAATCTTGACAAAAACCTGCTTTTGTGTCTGGTTTTCCTGTTGTAATAAATCCAAGATGGTACTCAGCATAGCAGCATCTTGGAGCGATCGCAGACCTGGAGTATTAGGAGAAGAAACATTAACCACAAAATAATCACCCAAGTCCTTGAGTAAGCGAAAACTATGTAAATAATCTTCCGCTGCTTCCTCTAGGGGTGTCACCTTAGATTTACCTAAATTTATCCCTATGGGAATTGTTCGCCCTAAATCGTGGTAATCTGTGCTGAGTCTGGTAGCCATTGCTGCAGCACCACTATTATTAAAACCCATGCGATTGAGAGCAGCTTGATCCAATGGTAACCGAAATAACCGCGGACGGGGGTTTCCTGGTTGGGGTACAAAAGTCACAGTTCCTAGTTCTGCAAAACCAAAACCCAGACTAGACCAGATTTTTGCCCCCACCCCATCCTTATCAAAACCCGCTGCTAACCCCAAAGGGTTGGGAAACCTTAGCCCCCATAAATTTTGTTCTAAGCGTGGGTCTTGCAGACATAAAGACTTTTGTAAACGTCGATTAACCCAATGAGCAGAAGGGTTGCGAGTGTGGGAGAGCCAGTTTAAAGTACTAATAGTTTGCTGATGTAACCACTCTGGGTCAGCCTTGATCACATTAAATAATACGGGACGAATTACTTGGTAAAAATCCATTGCCAATTTTACTTGAGGGAACAGGGAACAGGGAACAGGGAACAGGGAAGAAGGAATGGGGAATGGGGAACGGGGAACAGGGAACAGGGAAGAAGGAATTAGGAATTAGGAATAGGAGATGCGGAATAGGGAATGAGGAATGGGGAATGGGGAACAGGTGGAAAAAATTTTAATTTTCGAGTTTTTTAATAAGACTAATAATCATTCGGCTTTCCTCTTTTAATAGGTTAAGAATCATTTCTATATCTTTTTCTGTGCATAATCCTACCCGCTCTGATAAAATTAGGTGAGTTTCTAATTCATTAACTGACCCTTGCGCTATGTTTAGAAATCTTACATATTCTCCTTTATATCGTCGTCCATATCCTTCAGCTATATTAGCTGGAATAGATACTGCACTTCTTCTGATTTGTTGAACCATAGCATATGACTCATCTTTGGGAAAAAGTTTAGTTAGGAAGTAGCATCTTTCAGCAATATCCATCCCTTTTTGCCAAATCATTAAGTCTTTAAAGTCATTAATATCCGACATTCTTCCCATTCCCCATTATTCCCCATTCCCCATTATTCCCTGTTCCCTGTTCCCTATCCCCATTATTAACTATTTTCTCCCATAAAAAAAAATTAAGGATGAAATATGGACCCTATTTCTATGATTATTGCCGCTTTAAGCGCCGGTGCTGTGGCTGCTAGTAAAGATACCGCAGAGAAAGCAGTTAGAGATACCTATGAAGGGTTGAAAACCTTAATTAAAAAGAGGTTTGCTGACCAGGGTAAAGAAGATGATAGTAATATTATAGACAAGTACGAGAAAAAGTTAGAATCACCAGCATTTAAGGAATTACTCAAAGAAGAGTTAATTAATTTAAGTGCAGAGCAGGATCATAAAATCATCGAGTTGGCAGAGAAATTACTGAAGCAGGGAAAACCTGAAGAACCGGCAGCATCTAAGTATAATACAGTTTTCCAAGGAGAAGTGAAGGGGGCGCAAGTAGGCGATCGCAACACACAGAACAATACATTTACCTAGATACATTTACTTAAAAGTCGAGTACTTCAGTGGATCAAACAAGTTCTCAATATCATTCACCCTTTGAACAAGAAGTCAAAAGTGCTGTAGTTGGCGAACATAACGTTATTTACAACTACTTCTACTACAGAGAACAAGTCAACCCCCCAAGCCCATCCAGTCCAGATGATGACCATCTCCCTTGTCCCTATCAAGGCTTATTTCACTTTGGACCAGAGGAAGCAGATTTTTTCTTTGGGCGGGAAATATTTATCGAACAACTGTATACCGCTACACAAACCCGTAAATTTATCCCCTTACTGGGTGCATCAGGTAGCGGTAAATCCTCAGTAGTTTTAGCGGGATTAGTACCTAGGTTACAAAAACAAGGTAGTTGGCAATTTACCCACTTTCGCCCTGGTTCAGAGCCATTCCATGCCCTAGCCTTAGCATTAGTTCCACTTTATACCCCAGAATTAAACGCCACAGAAAAAATAGCCCAAGGGCGCACCTTAGCCACATACCTAGAACAAGGCACCATCAGTTTATCCGATGTTTTCGCCCAAATTCAGCAGAACCACCCGACTCACCGGGTGTTACTGATAGCAGACCAATTTGAAGAAATTTATACCCTATGTCCCCAGCAAGAAATTCGCCATCAGTTTTTAGATTGCCTACTAGCTAGTTTAACAAAACCAAGCTCCCAGATGGTTTTAGTCACCACCATGCGGGCGGACTTCCTCGCCAATGCCCTATCCTATCGTCCCTTTGCCGATGTTTTGCAAAATGCTGACCTGAAAATTGCCGCCATGAACCGGGAGGAACTCACACAAGTGATTACCAAACCGGCAGAGAAATTAGGAGTATCCTTTGAGGGGGGACTAGTAGAAAGAATTTTAGATGATGTAGCAGACCAGCCAGGAAATTTACCATTACTAGAGTTTGCCCTAACACAGTTGTGGAACCAGCGCCAGGGTAAACAATTAACCCACAGCATTTATGAAGCAATTGGGGAAGTAGAGGGAGCATTAGCTCGCTATGCAGACGAGAAATATGGCAACTTGACAGCAGCACAAAAGGAAAAAGTCCAGCGGATTTTTATTCAACTAGTACGCCCAGGGGAGGGAGCCGAAGACACAAGACGCATAGCAGTGAAAGCAGAAATGGGGGAAGAAAGTTGGTCGTTAGTCAAACAATTAGCAGATGCGCGGTTAGTAGTGACTAGTCGTAACGTCACCGCACAAGAAACAGTGGAAGTAGTCCATGAGGCGTTAATTCGTAACTGGGTAGAACTGCGGACATGGATAGATAGTAACCGGGAATTTAGAGCCTGGCAAGAAAGACTCAGAGCCGCCAAGGAACAATGGAAAGCCACGGATAAAGATCCGGGTTCATTGTTGCGTGGGGCTGCACTAGCCCAAGCCCAGGAAAAACTACAAGAGCGCCCAGAGGATTTAATTGATGAACGAGAGTTTATTGAGCAGAGTATTCAAGAACAGAGCCGCCGGCGAAAACGGGAAATCACCACCGCTTGGGTAATTGCGGCGGGTTCCTTAGTAGCAGTGGTGGTCAGTATTGCCTTGGGTCTAACGGCTATGCAACAGCGGAACCAAGCCCAATTGAATGAAGCCGAATCTCTGGGGCGGTATAGCTTGTCTCTGTTTAAAGAACATAATCAGTTAGAAGCCATGGTCGAGGCTATTAGAGCCGGGAAAATCCTTCAGAATAGAAGGGGAAACCATCCCGAGGTAATTGCTGCATTACAAAATATTTTTTACGCCAGCCAGCGTCATTCCTGGGAAGGGCATAATGACGTGGTTGGGATCGTCATCAGCGCCGACGGCAAAACCTTGGCTTATGGGGGTGATGACAAGACCATCAAAATCTGGGATGTAGGTACGGGGGAACTGCTGCACACCCTCCCAGGGCATAATGACGGGTTTTGGCGTGTCACTATCAGCCGAGACGGCAAAACCTTGGCTTCTAGGAGTGATGACAAGACCATCAAAATCTGGGATTTAGGTACGGGGGAACTGAAGGACACCCTGGAAGGGCATAATGGCGCGGTTAATGGCTTCACCATCAGCCCAGACGGCAAAACCTTGGCTTATGGGAGTGGTGACAACACCACCATCAAAATCTGGGATTTAGGTACGGGGGAACTGAAGCACACCCTCCCAGGGCATAATACCAAGGTTTCGAGCGTCACCATCAGCGCCGACGGCAAAACCTTGGCTTCTGTGGGTGATGACATCGGCTTCCTCACCATCAAAATCTGGGATTTAGGTACGGGTAAGCTGCTCCGCACCCTGGAAGGGGATAGCGTCAGCATCAGCGCCGACGGCAAAACCTTGGCTTCTGGGAGTCATGACAAGACCATCAAAATCTGGGATGTAGGTACGGGTAAGCTGCTCCGCACCCTGGAATCGGATAATGGGTATGGGAACTTCACCATCAGCCCCGACGGCAAAACCTTGGCTTCTGTGGGTGATGACTACACCACCATCAAAATCTGGGATGTAGGTACGGGTAAGCTGCTGCACACCGTCCAAGGGCATGATGGCGGGGTTAATGGCTTCACCATCAGCCCAGACGGCAAAACCTTGGCTTCCTCTGGGCGTGATGACAGCACCATGGACTTCTTATATAGTGACAACACCATCAAAATCTGGGATGTAAGTACGGGTAAGCTGCTCCGCACCCTCCCAGGGCATAATAGCAAGGTTTCGAGCGTCACCATCAGCCCGGATGGCAAAACCTTGGTTTCTAGGAGTATTGACAAGACCATCAAAATCTGGGATTTACCTACCAAAAACCCCATCCCCACCCTCGAAGAGCATAATAAATCGGTTTCTAGCGTCACTATCAGCCCGGACGGCAAAACCTTGGCTTCTGGGAGTGATGACAACACCATCAAAATCTGGGGTGTAGGTACGGAGAAACTGCTGCACACCGTCCAAGGGCATGATGGCGGGGTTAGGAGCGTCACCATCAGCCCGGATGGCAAAACCTTGGCTTCTGGGGGTGGTGACAGCACCATCAAAATCTGGGATGTAGGTACGCGGGAACTGCTGCACACCCTCCCAGGGCATGATGGCGGGGTTAGGAACGTCACCATCAGCCGAGACGGCAAAACCTTGGCTTCTGGGGGTGGTGACAGCACCATCAAAATCTGGGATGTAGGTACGGGGAAACTGCTGCGCACCCTCCCAGGGCATAATAAATCGGTTTCTAGCGTCACCATCAGCTCCGACGGCAAAACCTTGGCTTCTGGGAGTTATGACCAGACCATCAAAATCTGGGATGTAGATACGGGTATCCTGCTGCGCAACCTCCCAGGGCATACTAAGTTCCCGGTTTTTAGTGTCACCATCAGCCGGGACGGCAAAACCTTGGTTTCTGGGGGTGGTGACAGCACCATCAAAATCTGGGATGTAGGTACAGGTAAGCTGAAGTACACCCGGAAAGCGCATATTGATTTCGCGGTTAGGAGCGTCACCATCAGTCCGGACGGCAAAACCGTGGCTTCTGGGAGTCGTGACAAGACCATCAAAATCTGGGATTTAGACACCGGAAACCTCATCCGCACCCTGGAAGGGCATAATAACGAGGTTTTGAGTGTCACCATCAGCCCGGACGGCAAAACCTTGGCTTCTGGGAGTGGTGACAACACCATCAAAATCTGGGATTTCGATTTAGACTCTTTAATACAGCGCAATTGTGATTGGGTGCGGAATTATCTCCAGAATAGTTCCGAGGTCAGTCAGGAAGATAGGGGCTTGTGTGATGACATCCCCTCATCAATCTGAATATCAAGCCTTTTGGTGTGTCTCATGAAGTACACACCAATTTACTCCTTACTCCCTGTTCCCTGTTCCCTCTTCCCTAAAACTCAAACACCGTTTACCTCACAGATATGGGGCGTAAAATATCTAAATCTGACCTACCTGAAAAAATCTGTCCTGTATGTCAACGTCCCTTCACCTGGCGCAAAAAATGGCAAGATTGTTGGGATGAGGTGAAATACTGCTCAGAACGTTGTCGTCGTCGTCGTTCTCAAGTTCAAAATTAAAAGCAATCGGGAGAAGCGCACCCCATGAGGGGAAAAGACCCCGTACATGGTTGAGCTGCTGGCGAATCATAATTAATTCATCTAACTTGATATAAGACCAATTCCAAGTAAGACGCACATAGCGCAAGGGTGATAAATCATGAGGGTGCAACCAAAAGTAATTATTCATGGGGGAGCTGGTAGTTCTCTCCAAGGTAAAGGGGGTTTAGAGTCCGTACGCCGTTCACTACATACCATAGTCGAGGGGGTTTATTCTCTACTACTGTCAGGCGCAACTGCATCTGAGGCGGTGTTGCAAGGTTGCAGAATGTTAGAAGATAACCCCCGCTTTAATGCTGGTACTGGTTCGGTGCTGCAATCGGATGGTCAAATTCGTATGAGTGCTTCCTTGATGAATGGTGCATCGGGGCGCTTTAGTGGTGTAATTAATGTTTCACGGGTAAAAAATCCCATTGAGTTGGCACAATTTTTACAAAGTTCTCCAGACAGGGTACTGTCAGATTATGGGGCGGCGGAACTAGCACGGGAGTTACAAATTCCCAGTTATAATGCTTTAACTGATTTAAGATTACAAGAATGGATACAAGAACGCCAGGATAATTTTCAAAGCACTATGGCTGGTGTGGTGGCAGAACCGGAATTAGCCCCAAGTAGTAATGCAGGGCGGGGGACTATCGGCGTAGTAGTTTTAGATACTTATGGTTGTGTGGCTGCGGGTACTTCTACCGGCGGTAAAGGCTTTGAGCGCATTGGTAGAGTCAGTGATTCTGCTATGCCGGCTGGTAATTATGCTTCTAGTTATGCTGGGGTTAGCTGTACCGGTATTGGGGAGGATATTATTGATGAGTGTTTAGCCGCTAAGATTGTGGTGCGGGTAAATGATGGTATGTCTCTCAAGGATGCAATGCAGCGCTCCTTTACGGAGGCGAGTCAAAATCATCGGGATTTAGGGGCGATCGCACTAGATGCTACTGGGGTAATAGCATGGGGTAAAACCAGTCAAGTCTTACTTGCTGCCTATCATAATGGTGAGGCGATTGGTGATACTTTGGAATGGAATGATGGCCAGTTAATCGGTTATTGTTAAATTCGCCCCAAGGCTATCTAGTCCCCTCCCCTTGGGTTAGGGGCTCACAGGGGTAGGTTTTTAATATGATCTGTGAAGGGAAGACCACCGAAGACAAGGAAGGAAAGTGGACAACGAAGATTTTATACGGACAATGGTCTTTTAATGGGCTATTTTTGTGACTAAGAATACAGACTTTGTACTGTTTTCCTCCCTTGTCACCTTGTCCACCTTGTCCACCAAGTCTTACCCTCACGACAATGTAAAAAACCTACCCTTGTAAGAGGGTTAGGCTGGGGTGAGACTTCAACCATGAATGAGTTGTAAAGCCTGCGTTAATATTTCTGATTCTTCAACCATAGCGGCTAATTCTTCAGCTTCATAACGCCCTTCAAAGGCTTCTACGGATGCTTTTTTGAGTGCTATTTCATATCCTTGTTGGAGAATATCGCGCATTTGTGCATAGTTGAGATAATTACCCCCTGATTTGCGCCGCTGATTGATTTTTTTGATTTCCCGCACAGCATTGGCCATGGAAATCTCCCAAGAGCGAGTTAAACGTTTTTCTGCTTGCTGTTTAATTAAGTGGATGAGAAGAATAACCCCATAACTATCAATTTTATTGATTTTGTCGCTGAGGCTCATTTCTTCTAACTCATCCACCAGCAGTAAAGCTTGCTCAATTTTGCCTTGTTCTAGAAGTCGCCTGAGTTCTAGTAGTTCTTCCATGTTGAAGACGAGAATTTGGGCTAAAATATTAATCTAACTAATTTAACCATCCTTTTTTATCTGCCAATCTGGTTTGACTACCTGACGACTACGAGCAATTACCAAGGAATTATCAGGAACATCTTCTGTGACAGTGGAACCTGCGGCTACGTAAACATCATCACCTAAAGTCACCGGTGCTACTAAAACACTATTAGAACCGGTTTTAGTGCGATCGCCTATGGTGGTATGATGTTTGTTCACACCGTCATAGTTAGCGGTAATTGTCCCAGCGCCAATATTGACTTGTTGACCGGTGGTTGTATCGCCTAAGTATGATAAATGTGCCGCATTAGTGCGATCGCCTAACTGAGTATTTTTCAATTCTACAAAATTACCGACCCGGCAATGACTACCTACCTCTGCATGACCCCGTAAATGAGCATAGGGACCAATTTTACTACCCGTCTGCACCACACTATCAGTAATTACCGAATACTGCACCCTGACATTTTCACCCAAGTGGCTATTTTCAATTAAACACCCAGGTCCAATGCGACTCCCGGTATTAATAAAAGTATGACCTCGCAGGTGGGTTTGAGGTTCAATAATCACATCTGCCTGTAACTCTACCGTATCATCAATAGTGATGCTGTGGGGGTCAATCAGGGTAACACCAGCAGTCATCCATTTTTCCTTGACTCGCCCTTGTAAAATTTCGTATGCTGTGGCTAATTGTAGGCGGTCATTAATGCCTAAAATTTCTTGGTAATCTTCCACATCCACAGCCATCACCTGACCCACTTGAGTCACAGCATCAGTGAGATAATATTCCTTCTGAGCATTATTTGCTTGTAGGTGGGGTAGAACCTGCTCTAATTCCGGCCAACTAAAACAGTAAACCCCCGCATTAATGCGGCGATTTTGTCTTTGAGCAGCGGTACAGTCCTTATGTTCTACAATTTGCTGCACTACATTCTCACTATTACAAAAAACCCGCCCATAGCCTTGGGGTTCAGGAACGTGAGAAGTCAGGATAGTAGCGGCGTTATGATTGTCTTGGTGAGTTTGTAATAAGTTTTTGAGGGTCTGAGTGCGTAATAAAGGGACATCCCCATTTAAAACCAGCAAATCCCCAGTATAACCCTGTAAATGGGGTAGTAGTTGCTGGATAGCGTGACCTGTCCCCAGCTGCGACCTTTGTTCCACAAACTCTAACATAGGGGATTTGATGGCGGTTTTCACTTCTTCACCCTGATACCCTACAATCACCATCCGTCGTGAGGGTAAAAGCGGTTCTACACTGTCAAGAACTCTTTGTACTAGCGATCGCCCCCCCAAATGGTGTAAAACCTTGGGTAAGTGTGATTTCATCCTTGTACCCCGTCCCGCCGCCAGAATTGCTACAACTACCATAATTTAGTTATCATAGATTTGGCCTCAAATCATACCAGCTTATCAATGTGATGTCATATAGCTGATGTGAGACTATTTTCCTGAAAACCAGCGTTTGCGCCAACTAGAAGTAGGTTCTAGGGGAGAAACTTCCTGTTCTTGGTTCCGTCGTCTGAGGATGACATCAGCAGCATCTATTAATTGTGGGTCGCGGTAAGGAACAGCAGCACGGGTGTGTAAATGCTCTTTTTCCGATTCACCAAGCGGAGGGAGACTATTCCCAGGATATGCCGCAATTGTACCAGGCGATCGCCTGCCCACAGGAGGAGTAGAACCGATTTCTAACCCCGCAGCTAATAGCGCCGTGCGCACCGCAGCAGCACAAGAATAAGTTGCTAGCAAACCTTGGGGATGTAAACACCCAGCTACCTTTTGCATAAACTCCACAGTCCATAACTGAGGACACCGGGGAGGAGAAAAGGGGTCTAAAAAAATTGCATCAGCGAGAAACCCTGATTTATGTACCTGGGTAATTAAATTTCTCCCATCACCAATCAGCAGTTTCCCCTGAAACCGATTTGTTTTCACTTGCTGCTCAACAGCCAATTGAGTTAAAATCGCTGTATACTCATAGTGCCAATTATCAAATAACCCATGGGCGATCGCTGCTTGTGGTACAGATGGATTCAGTTCTAAGCCAATTAACTCTACATCACAATGGGGATTCACCGCCCAAATTGTCTGCAAAGCGGCGGCTGTGTTGTATCCTAGACCATAGCAAATATCTAAAATTCGCAAACTTGGTTTAACAGCAGAGGTTTCTAATCCAGTAGGAACTACAAACTTTAAAAAACTTTCCTGTTTAGCTCCAAAATGGCTATGAAACAATTCACCAAACTCATCAGAGATAAAGGTGAATGAACCATCTGCTGTTACTTGTGGTTTAAATTCTTCTAAATTTGGCGTTGCACTTGTCATGAATAACACCCAAATTGCTGTTTCCCCTGCTTGGTTATTTGCACATCTTAACGATCCAGATATCGTTATTGTTGATTGTCGCTTTTCTCTGGCTCACCCACAACTAGGAAAACAACAATACCAAGCCACTCACATCCAGGGTTCCTATTACCTAGATTTAAATTTAGACCTTTCTAGTCCTGTAGGTCAACATGGCGGTAGACATCCTTTACCAAATGTCCATGATTTCGCCGAGAAATTAGCAGCAATCGGGGTAAATTCTCAAAAAACTTTAGTTGTAGCCTATGATGATTCCCGCTTCGCCTTTGCATCCCGTCTGTGGTGGTTATTACGCTACCTAGGACATCAGCAAGTAGTCGTATTAGATGGAGGGTTTACAGCATGGCAACAAGCTGGTTATCCTGTCACCGATATCATACCCCAACCCAGACCAGGACAGTTTGAACCAATGGTAAATCCGGACTTATTAGTAAACTATGAAACCGTCAAAACTCGCAAAGACCTACCCACAGTCACCTTAGTAGATTCCAGAGAAGGCGATCGCTACAGGGGAGAACGAGAACCAATAGATAAAATTGCTGGTCACATTCCCGGTGCTGTTAACTATCCTTGGTTGGAAATTACCGACTCATCCGGCTATTTACTTTCACCCTCACAGCAACGCCAAAGATGGGATAAACTAGCAACATCCCCAGAAATTATAGTTTATTGTGGTTCCGGTGTCACTGCCTGTGTAAATTTACTTTCCTTAGAACTAGCTAATATTCACACCGGAAAACTTTATGCTGGTAGTTGGAGCGATTGGATTAGTTATGATTAGTTATTTACTCCCATCTTCCAAATCGGCTATGGCGTAAGCAAACTCACTAAAAGCAGTTTTAATTAACATCTCTTTCATACTTCTGTCTAACCGAGAGTTGCGGATGATATCAGCTAACTCCACAAACAGCAAAGAAAACATATAACGGTCTTGGCGCTCAACCTGTTTCAAACAAGATAAGATAAAACTATAAAGCTCTGTTTGTCGTGGTTTAGTTTGTTCGTCCCACATTTTCAAACCAAGGCGGAAAGTTTTCAGGCGAATTTCATTACTGTTATAAGACGTATCTTTGTAGCGAACTGATACGCGCTGGGGGATGTCCATAAGTTTTAGAGATGGAGACTTGAGATAAACTATTATCCATTTGTTTTTTGGTCAATCCGGACATTTTTGATGTAGAGATATAGAAATACCACATCTCCACATCAGATTATCTCCTATCCCTCATGAACTCAGAGAGTTTGCAGGGTTAGCTAAGTTAGAATCTATCACCAAAGTCATCCTCAAATCCATCGCCAAAGCCGCCACGTCCGCCTCTTTCACGGAAGTAGGAACCACAACGGGGGACGATGACACGCCGAGGACAGCGTCGTCTTCCTCCACAGAGCAGCTGTTGCTCCTGTGTAGTCAATTCAACCATAAATTCTGGTGCGATGACTGCTAATGTCATAATTTTTTACCTCACTTACAAATTAGGCGGTAAAGATATCGCTACCTAACTACATAACTGTAAGAACTGCTGATGAATAATTCATAACACTCAAGGTATAACCTCTACTCTACCCAAAGACCAACCTATTCAAACAGTCAGGTGTTTGACTAGTAGTTTATATGATCATGGGCGGGTAAGATGACCTGTTAATGATTTGGGCATTTAGATTAGAATATAATCAGGACTTACGCAACTGGCACAGGCGATCGCGAAGCGCTGGATAAAAATAAAAATCCCCTCCCAGCTTGCGGGGTGGGGTATCAATTGTCATCAACAAGGAAATATTACCGATTAGCCAAATATTGATACATTTGCCAACGGGCGTTAACTTCTCCTTGGGCTTGGTCTAACAACTGTTTAGCAAGTTCCGGGTGACTCTTGGTTAACATCTTGAAGCGATTTTCTTGATACATGGATGCTTCTACCGATTGGGTAGGCGATCGCATATCCAATTGCAGAGGATTTTTACCTTGAAGTTGCCACTCTGGGTTATGGCGATACAACAACCACCGACCTGATTCTACCAGAGATTTCTGATGATTCATCCCTGTAGTCATATTAATGCCGTGGGCGATGCAATGGCTGTAAGCAATAATCAATGAAGGACCATCAAAAGCCTCTGCTTCCAGAAAAGCCTTGAGGGTATGTTCATCTTTGGCACCCAAAGCCACACTAGCCACATAAACATTACCATAGGTCATAGCCATCAAACCTAAATCTTTTTTAGGTGCGGGTTTACCACTAGCAGCAAACTTCGCCACCGCTGCCTTGGGCGTGGCTTTGGATGATTGCCCCCCAGTGTTAGAATAAACTTCTGTATCCATGACCAAAATATTCACATTTCGCCCACTGGCTAACAGATGGTCAATACCGCCAAAGTCAATATCATAAGCCCAACCGTCACCGCCCACAATCCAAACACTCTTTTTGACTAAATAGTCAGCTAGGGACTTGAGACTGTGAACTTGGGAGATGAGACGGGGGTCAGAAGTGGTAATTTGCTCTAACTGTTGTTTGAGTAACTCTACCCTTTCCCGTTGTTCCCAGATTTCCGCCTCTGATGTTTGTGTAGCATTCAACAGAGAGCTAACAAGTTTTTCTTCTAGTTCACTTCCCAAACTTTGCAATAACTCCGCTGCAAATTCCGCCTGTTTATCCAAAGACAAACGGAAGCCAAAACCAAACTCGGCGTTATCTTCAAATAAACTATTAGACCATGCGGGTCCGCGTCCTTGAGCGTTGGTTGTCCAAGGAGTAGTAGGGAGGTTTCCCCCATAAATAGAAGAACAACCCGTCGCATTCGCAATCACCGCGCGATCGCCAAACAATTGTGTTAATAACTTTAAATAAGGTGTTTCACCACAACCCGCACAAGCACCGGAAAACTCAAACAGTGGTTCTTGTAGTTGTTGTTGGCGAATTTGGTTCACCTTTAACTGTCTGCGGTCAGGGTGAGGTAAACTCAAAAAGAAATCCCAGTTTTGCCGTTCTTGTTCCCGTAAAGGTAGCTGCTGCGCCATATTAATGGCTTTGTGGGACAGTTCAACCTTACTTTTAGCCGGGCAAATATGTACACAGATAGCGCATCCTGTACAATCTTCTGGGGCGACTTGAATCGTGAACTTCTGCTGACTAAAACTTTTATCCTTAGCATCCACAGATTTAAAGCTACCCGGTGCATTAATTAACTCATCCGGTAGATAAACCTTAGCCCTAATAGCACTGTGGGGACAAACCATCACGCACTTACCACATTGTACGCAGATATCCGGTTCCCATACAGGTATATCTTCAGCAACATTACGTTTTTCCCATTTAGCTGTACCAGTAGGAAAGGTTCCATCAGCAGGTAATGCACTTACAGGTAATTCATCACCACGCCAAGCCATGATTTCACCCAGGACATCCCGGACAAATTCCGGCGCACTGTCTAGTAATTCCAGCTTTTGGGTTTTGACCTTTGACTTTTGCACTGTTGGGGGTATATCAACTTTATGTAAGTTAGTCAGGGTGTTATCTACTGCTTGTAAGTTCTTCTGGACAACTTCCGACCCTTTCTTACCGTAAGTCTTTTTAATAGCTGTTTTAATTTTAGTAATTGCTTCCTCTTGGGGTAACACACCTGCTAAGGCGAAAAAGCACACCTGCATAATAGTGTTAATTCTCCCACCCATACCACTGTCACGGGCGACTTGGTTGGCGTTAATAATGTATAATTTCAGTTGTTTACTGATAATTTCTTCCTGGATTTTGGGGGGTAAATGTTCCCAGACTGTATCCGCACTATAGGGACTATTCAGCAGTAAAGTGGCTCCCGCAATCGCCGCTTTTAATACATCTACCCGTTCCAAAAAGCCCCAATGATGACAACCAATAAAGTTAGCTTTGTCTATGAGGTAAGTGGAGCGAATTGGTACCGGACCAAAGCGCAGGTGAGAAACCGTCATTGACCCAGACTTTTTGGAGTCGTAGACAAAGTAACCTTGGGCGTAGTTGTCGGTTTCTTCCCCAATAATTTTAATAGAGTTTTTGTTAGCACCTACTGTACCATCAGCACCTAAACCATAAAACATCGCCCTAACAACGTTATCTGCTTCCGTGGAGAAGTTGGGGTCAAAACTCAAAGATGTATGATTGACATCATCATTAATGCCAATAGTAAAGTGATTTTGCGGTTCTGCTTGCGCCAGATGATCAAAAATTCCCTTGACCATAGCTGGGGTAAATTCCTTGGAGGACAGACCATAACGACCACCAATAACTTTGGGCTTATTTCCCCCTGCTTCATGAATGGCGGTGACTACATCTAAATATAAGGGTTCCCCCGCGCTCCCCGGTTCTTTGGTGCGGTCAAGGACGGCGATCGCCTCTACACTCTTAGGTAAGACCGCCATAAATCTTTCCACATCAAAGGGGCGATAGAGTCGCACTTTCAGCACTCCCACCTTTTCCCCCAAGGCGTTGAGATAATCTACAGTTTCATGGACAGTTTCACAACCCGAACCCATGAGAATAATTACCCGTTGTGCATCTTCTGCGCCGTGGTATTCATAGATTTGGTAATATCTGCCTGTAATTTCCCCAAATTCATCCATGAGGCGTTGGACAATAGCAGGAGTTGTGTTATAATAAGGGTTAGCAGCTTCCCGGGACTGAAAGTAAATATCGGGATTCTGGGCAGTACCCCGCAATAACGGACGGTCTGGGGTGAGGGCGCGGGCGCGATGGGCTAAAATTAGATTTTCTTTAATCAGCGATCGCAATTGTTCATCTGATAATAAATTGACTTTCTGCACTTCATGTGATGTGCGGAAACCATCAAAGAAGTGCAGAAATGATACACGTGTTTCCAGAGTAGCAGCTTGGGCGATGAACGCAAAATCATGACTTTCCTGCACCGAAGCGGAACACAACAGGGCGAAACCTGTAGCACGGCATACCATAACATCACTATGATCACCGAAAATTGATAAAGCGTGGGTAGCCAAAGAACGCGCGGCGACATGAACCACAGTACTAGTTAATTCACCGGCGATTTTGTAGAGGTTAGGTATCATCAACAGCAACCCCTGGGAAGCGGTGAAAGTGGTACTCAAAGAACCCGTTTGTAACGCTCCATGTACAGCAGCAGCTGCGCCACCTTCACTCTGCATCTGGACGACGCTAGGAATAGTATTCCACAGGTTGGGACGGTTTGCAGCTGACCAAGCATCTGCCCATTCACCCATGGCTGAGGAGGGTGTGATAGGATAAATGGCAATTACTTCGTTTAATTTGTACGCAACACGCGCAACAGCTTCATTACCGTCAATGGTTGCAAAGTTCTGGTTCATGTGTGTTCTCTTTCTTTTGTGTGTAGCGATAGAGAATTTGGCAGATTTTATATGTATTTATCTATAATTTTGACTCTGTTGGGAATTCTATCATTTGCTAAATTTTGACATCTGTTGTAAATTGAGTTTGCACTCACTGTAATTGGTGTTTGATGGTTAGGGTTTGGCGGTGTTGCTGATGAGTTTATGGGGTTGCGGTTCGGGTTTTTTAACGCCAAGGTATGCAAAGGTGATAGTTAACCATCTGATTTTAAGTTCAACAGTCCTCCCATAATCAGCTAGAATGCTAATATAATAAGCGTTTGCCGTTTAAATATCCCATGCTGGAGACTCTACAAACACGATTTTACGAACTAGAACAATTTGCCAACGGCTTAGTATCTTCCCAACTTACCCACGTCAGTCTACTAAGTATTGGGATAATTTTTGCAGCTGGTTTACTTACTAGTCTTACTCCCTGTATGCTTTCTATGCTCCCAATTACCATTGGTTACATTGGGGGTTATGAAGCCAAAGGCCGCTTACAAGCAGCAGCTCAATCTACATGGTTTGCTTTAGGTTTAGCAACTACCCTGGCAGGTTTAGGGATTGTAGCAGCTTTTGTTGGTAAAGTCTATGGTCAAGTGGGAGTCGGTTTACCAATTATCGTCAGTATGATCGCCATTCTCATGGGGTTGAACTTACTAGAAGCATTACCCCTAAAATTTCCATCTTTAGGTGAAACTAAGTGGATTTCCTCAGATTTACCAGCGGGTGTGCGGTCTTATTCCCTGGGTTTAACCTTTGGTTTGGTTGCTTCTCCTTGTAGTACTCCAGTTTTAGCCAGTTTACTGGGTTGGGTGGCTAGTACACAAGATTTAATTATGGGCGCTGTGTTGTTACTATCATACACAGCCGGCTATGTAGTACCTTTGATTTTAGCCGGTACTTTTACTGCTACTATCAAAAAGCTCCTGGAACTACGGCGCTGGTCTGGTTGGATTAATCCAGTTAGTGGGGTGCTATTGGTTGGATTTGGTGTATTTTCTTTAATTTCGCGATTTCCCTTGAGCAGTTTTTAAGCAATGACTATAGAGAATTCAGCATTTACAGCATCTTGGTGGTCAATACCGGGGCGAATATTACGCAAGGAGGTTTTACCTGTACTCACTAATTTACGCCTAGCGATCGCACTTTTACTATTAATTGCTGTTTTTAGCATTAGCGGTACAGTCATCGAACAAGGTCAGTCACCGGCATTTTATCAGACTAACTACCCCGAACATCCAGCTTTATTTGGTTTTTTAACTTGGAAAGTAATTCAAGTCCTGGGATTAGACCATGTATATCGCACTTGGTGGTACTTGGGGTTACTGATTGTATTTGGTGCTAGTCTCACAGCTTGTACCTTCACCCGTCAACTACCAGCTTTAAAAACCGCTCGTCGGTGGAAATATTACCAAGAACCGCGACAATTTCAAAAGTTAGCCTTAAGTGCGGAATTAGATGATATTTCTGTGCAATCCTTAAAAGAAATCTTACACAAGCGCAAGTATACAATATTTCAAGAACCCGAAAAACAGGATATTCTTTACGCCCGCAAAGGAATTATTGGACGTATTGGACCTATTATCGTCCATGTGGGGATTGTCACCATCCTCCTGGGGGGAATTTTGGGAGCGATGACTGGATTTATTGCCCAAGAAATGATATCTAGTGGTGATACATTTCAAGTCAAAAACATTATAGACGCGGGACCATGGGCAAACTTCCAAAACCTCAAAGACTGGTCTGTGCGTGTAAATCGGTTTTGGATTGATTACACTCCCACCGGTGGAATTGACCAATTTTATTCCGATATGTCGGTAGTGAATAACCAGGGAGAAGAAATTGATCATCAAAAAATTTTCGTGAATCAACCCCTGCGCTACCATGGAGTCACATTTTATCAAACCGATTGGGGAATTTCCGCGATTCAGATTAAATTTAATAATAGCCCCATCTTTCAATTACCTATGGCTTCCTTAGACACCAAAGGTAAAGGGAGACTGTGGGGAAGTTGGATACCCACCAAACCAGACCTAAGTGAGGGGGTTTCGGTCATAGCCAAAGACCTGCAAGGAATGGTATTAATTTATGATTCCACAGGTAAACTAGTAGATACAGTCCGCACAGGAATGTCTACTAATATTAATGGCGTTAACTTAAAAATAGTCGATGTTATAGGTAGTACCGGATTACAAATCAAATCAGACCCTGGTATCCCCATAGTATACAGCGGATTTGCCCTATTAATGTTAGGCGCAACCATGAGTTATTTCACCCATTCCCAAATTTGGGCGTTAAAAACAAGCGATCGCCTGTATATTGGAGGTAAGACCAACCGAGCTCAAGTAGCATTTGAAAAAGAGATTTTAGAAATACTAGACACCCTCTCATCCCCAGCAAAAACATAAAAGCAGACAGAGGAACGCTTTGCGTACCTTTGCGTTTAAACATCCTTCTGGTGACGCACTTCCACCACAGTATGGACATTACCACGGGGGGTAAAATCTGCCTTAATAGTCACTGCTAGCGGGTCACAAGCAGCCACAAAATCATCTAAAATTTGGTTAGCCGACTCTTCATGAGAAATATAGCGATCGCGGTAACTATTAATATAGAGCTTCAAAGCCTTTAACTCTACCACCCGTTGATCTGGGACATAGGTAATATAAATCGTAGCAAAATCAGGATAACCAGAAAAAGGACATTTACAAGTAAATTCTGGTAAAGTGATACTCACATCATATCGCCGACCCACACGGGGATTAGGAAAAGTAATTAATTGACCTTCTGCAATTTCCCGTTCTCCATACTTCATTTCTGACTGTGACTCAGATACCGTTTCCGATGAATAATTGTTCATACTTTTAAAAATATATAATGGCTCTAATTTTCTTTTTCCCAATCAGGACAATTTTCATCATCCCACCCATGGGGATGCATAGCACAGACTAACAAATTACCACCATAAACTTGGCCGTGATAATTCTGACAACCTATACAAGCAGCATTCCTTTGTGGTGTTGCTTCTACTCCGTAGGGGAAACCAATATCTGTATCTACCATCACATCTTCCAGTTCCCAGTAAACCTCCAAAATAGGATCTGTTAGTTCCTGTAAATACTGGTCAATTTCCGTAGCTATATAATTTTGTACCTGATCAGATAATTCTTCGCTGACTTCAAAAAATCCATCTATCATGTCACTTACTTCCAGTAAAAAACGCTCTACTTCATCCGCTACAGTTTCCAGGATTTCCCCTAAGTTTTTTTGCCATTCTTCCATAAACCTACGCCCTTACTGAATATCAACAGGACGTTTAGTGCTACCAGGCTTGCACCACTATAATACATCCTAGTCAATGTATATTATCAAATTTCTGCACTTAAGATTACCGGTTTTCTGTGAAACTTCACTATCTCTGGTAAACCGGATGATTCATTTATCTTACTCAAACAAAAATACCCCAAGTTTAAGTATCTCTAGTATTAAATACTACTTATTATTTTTGCCTTGTTGCAGGTTTTTCAACTCTTCTTGTAGTTTGAGAACTTGATCACGCAGTTGCTCAACATTATTTGTATCTTGGGAATCTTTGACAGTTTCCCCTTCATCTTCTTCTTGTAAAATTTCGATGCGGCGGGGTTCAGAGGCTGGTTTTTGCTCCGGAGTTTCACTAGATTTTGGCGACTGTTGGGCTTGTTTCATCATATCTTCGACAAAACGCCGGGCTTCTTCCGTGTTCATTTCGCCCTTAGCCACCATGTCATCCGCCAGAGTCTGGATTTGCGATCGCAGTTCACCCAACTTACCCCCTGCTTTCTCAGTGGCGTAAGCAGCCAATCCTACACCCAAGTAAAAAGCTTTTTGAACAATATCTCCAAAACCAGGCATTGTTACTCAGCGCAGCTAAAAAATAGGGCGACCCGGATACTACGCCTACTATAAGCATCCCGTATTGCTGCTACCTTCCGGTCCTGACAAGATTTGGGCGTTACAGTCGCGTAGGTCCAGGTCTATGACTACTATAACACTAAAATACCCAAAGTGTGTGTTATTCCACAACAATTTTCCATTCATAAAGCTGATAAGTAACACAGCCATGCTGCACCAATGGGTCACGAGCCACAATCGACTCTGCTTCATCCCTAGAGTCCGCCTCAAACAGTAACATTCCGCCCCTGTCTTCTACCCAATAGCCTGTGCGAGCTTTGTGTCCTTGAGCAATCAAATCCTCAACATAGGCTTTATGGGCGGGGACATATTGGTCAAAGGTGGATTTATCAACTTTACCGGCTTCAATTTTCACAAACAAGGGCATTTAATTAGTACCTCGTAATTTTTTGTATCTGATTGTGAAGTAAAGTTACCTCAAAACTAGCTCATTCATCCGCAAGACTCGATATTTTTTCTTGATCCGGGAAAGACTGGTAAAATCTACCCAGAGAATTGAGAATAAAATACCATGAGTACAACTAAAGGTGCTGACGCCATCGATGAAGCTATCGCCCAGGGAATTGATTTTGATGGTTCCCCCATTCCCCCAGAAAAACTAGAACTGTATAATCAGGTGATGGGATTAGAGGCCAATAGACAACGCAGTGGTGTCTCAAATACCATGCGATCGCGGATTGTGCGCATTGGCGCTAAACACATTCCACAACCAGAACTAGATCAAATGCTCGTAGAAGCAGGTTTTGCGCCCCTCAAACCCAAAGAAATCGCTTTTTTCTACGCCGGCAAATAAGTTAACATACAAAAAAAGACAGGCATTTTGCCTGTCCTCATCCTCATTGATTTAGCAAAGAATTTAGAAATTAAGTTCAGCAGCTTGGACTTTTTCCACTTGCTTCTTCTTGAGCACAAGCATAACTTGAGCTAACATCACAAGAGCAATGAAGGCAATCAATCCTTGAACCCTTGCGGAATTTTGCAATACAATTTCTACATCTTTCTGACCAAATCCACCCACATTGGGGTTATTAGTCAAAGCATCACCAGCAGTAACAGATTGTCCTTCGGAAACAATCAATTCTGGACCGGGGGGAATGGTATCAATAATGGTATCGCCAGATTCTGTTTGGATGTTAACTAGATATTTGGCACTACCATATTCATCTTCTTGTTTCGCAATCTGAGTAATTGTACCAGTAGCGGAAGCATTGTAAATGGTATTATTGCTCTTTTCGCCAGTAGGATAAACTTGTCCACGTCCACGGTTTGCGCCTAGGTGAACTGAATATTTACCGAAGTGAATATTTTTATCGGTAGCTGGGTTAGGGGAAAGAACTGGGAAGACAATTTCTTGATACTGTTCACCGGGAATGGGTCCTACAAGCAGCACATTCTCCTGGTCTTCAGTGTAGGGTTGGAAGTAAACATCACCTACTTCCTCTTTAAGTTCCTCAGGAATGCGGTCCGCTGGTGCAATTTTGAACCCTTCGGGTAACATCAGTACAGCGCCGACATTCAAGCCAACTTTAGAACCATCAGCCCCAACCTGTTGCACGCTGGTATCATAGGGGATTTTCACCACTGCTTTAAACACAGTATCAGGTAGAACTGATTGGGGAACTTCTACTTCTGCTGGTTTAGCTGCTAGGTGACAGTTAGCGCAAACAATCCGCCCTGTCGGTTCCCGGGGAGTTTCAGGATAGGTTTGTTGAGCCCAAAAGGGATAAGCGGCGGCGCTTTGGGGTAAGGCTAGATCGCTAGTCAAGTAAAATGTTAAGGTAGCGATAGCTATGAGCAATGTTTTGACCATTGCTTTAGCAGTGCGAGTCACACTCGCTGTGGTACAGGCATTTCTCATCTCTATAAGGACAATGATTCTCTGGTTAACTGGTCATTGGTGATTAGTCCCGGCACTTAATTAAGACCACCAAGGTTCTTCACCGGTACGGAAGTCGGTTTCGGTCCAAGGGGTCAAGACGATTTTGTCATCTTCTGTTTTGGCGTGTGCGAGAGCTAAAGATAGCGGTGCAGGTCCTCTGACCACCTTACCAGTTGCATCGTACTGGGAACCGTGACAAGGACACTTAAACTTGTTCTCTGCTACATTCCAGGGAACAACACAGCCTAAGTGTGTACAGATAGCATTAATACCGTAATCACCAATAGCTTCTTTGCTTTCTACCACAATATAGGTGGGGTCTCCCTTGAGTCCTTGAACTAAGGGGCGATCGCCTACGTTATGGCTTTCCAGAAACTTACTTACACTAACATTATTACCCAACTCATCTTTTGCTGTCGTACCGCCACCCGCGCCACCGCTGGCAGGTGGAACAAAGTACTTGACTACAGGGTACAATGCACCCAGAGCCACACCAGTTACAGTTCCAAAAGTCAACAGATTCATGAACTGACGACGCCCCATATCGGGTACGTCCATTGATTCAGAAAATTGAGCCATAATCTACGCGCTCTTTGTGTATTTTGTTCATCATGCTTACAAGAGTACCAACACTTGAGCAACTCCTGTTTAAGTCGAAATGCTAAGGACTACAATGATGCTAAATTTCTTTATTTCAAGATATATTGAGCATCTGTTCTCTTAGCATTACATTTCTTTATATCTCTATCATACTTGAGTCACGGAACGTAACATCATAACTAAATGTAAAATCTAATGGAGGAAAGCTATGACAGGACAGGAATTACGCAAATTATTACTTGAGAAGTGGGGATACTCCTATGATCTGCAGTTCCGCCGCACAAAAGGCAAGATATTTCTACAAATCATGTGGAAGTATCTTGAGCAAGCTTCTTTTCCCTTGACTGAGGCGGAGTACCAAGAACATCTTGATAGCATTGCTAATTATCTTCATGCCTTGGGTGGTGCTGTGCAAGTGCAAACATTTATTACCCAAACCCGGGAGCGTCCCCGTTTAGGTAAGGCTGTGAGTATTCCTCTTGATTTAGGTGAACGCGCATCGGAATGGATGATGTGATATAATTCTCTACACCCCTACATAGACAATTAGGGGCAAGTATTAAAACTTTTATAGCACTACGCATACACGTTAGGACATCATAATTGTGGTTTTAAGGGAACAGGGAACAGGGAACAGGGAACAGGGAACAGGGAATGGGGAACAACAAGCAGGGAAATGTCCTAACACTTGTGGTTACTGCTATAGCAGCCAATCTGACTTGATATCTTGATATATTTAATAAAGTTGCCACAACCATCGTTTTTTTCTTTTAAGGATTCACCTATCTGACCTATCTGATGATTTCCCGTGATAATTACACCCTTGAAACTAATCAGTCTCAAGGTGTGTAATCAAATGAAATGCCAGGAACCAGACTTGAACTGGTGACACGAGGATTTTCAGTCCTCTGCTCTACCAACTGAGCTATCCCGGCTTGTTGATTTATTTAACCAACTATTACTTAATTTAGCACAGCAAAAAGAGTTTGGCAAGGGGTTGAAGGAAAAAAATTTCCCAAGATTTTAATTTAGTTTCAACTTCAACTTCACTGACAAGAAAACACCCAAAAAAAACAAAAACTGCACCACTACAATACTAGGCCCTGATGCCAGGTTAAAAACACCCGAAACCATAATACCAGCAATGCTTGTGGTAGAACCTATGATGATTGATAACACCAAAAAGCGGTGAAAGTGATGACTCATCAACTTGGCTGTAGAAGCGGGAATCACTAAAAAAGCATTGACTAGCAAAACACCAACAGCTGTAATTGTCACAGCCACAGCTAGGGACAGTAGCATCACAAAGGTATAGCGATACAATTGCACCGGAACCCCTTGTACTTGAGCTACATCCGGGTTAAGAGTCAGCAAAATTTGCTGTTGCAGGGTGGAAAATAAAAATACGCCACTGACTACCAGCAACACTAGCGTCACAATCAAATCTGTATTGTCGATGGCCAGAATATCCCCAAACAATACTCTCATTAAATTTCCCCGATAACCGGGGACGAAGCTAGTCAAGAGCAAGCCAATACTTAATGCTCCTGATAGCACTATTACCAGAACGCTATCGCTGGCTAAATCGGTTTTATCAATCAAATAAAGGACAACCACCCCAAATACTAATGTAAAGGGTAATAGCATCCAAGTTGGATCCAACTGTAGCAATACACCTAAGACCACACCGATTAATGCTGCATGACCCACAGCATGGCTGAAAAACGATAGTTGGCGCAATGTCGCAAAACTGCCCAGTAATCCCCCAAGTATTCCCATTAACACAGCACCGGCGATCGCTCGCAGCATGAAAGGAAATTGTAACAAATTTACTAAATCAGCACCGGGAGCGATCGCTACTAAGTTTGTCAGTAAAATCGAGTATAAGTACATAAGGACAATCTATATAAGGTAAATCTTGAAAAACTCCCATCAAACAAATAGGATGATTTAAATTAGATTTAATTTTAAAACTGTAAAACATTGAGTATAATTTAAGAAAGATTACTATAGATATTAGTATTGTGCAAGACTTAGCAGAACAAATTATCAGCCCCGAAAAAGCTCAACGTATGGCCGAATTTTTTAGCTTTTTAGGAGACCCTAATCGTCTGAGGATTCTTTCTTTTTTAGCGACCAAAGAACTGTGTGTAGGTGATTTAGCAGGATTACTAAACATGAGTGAATCGGCGGTTTCCCATCAGCTAAGAAACCTAAGAGCAATGCGACTAGTCCGCTATCGTAAACAAGGGCGTAATGTATTTTATCACCTCCACGATCATCATATTTTCCATCTTTATCAGGCTGTTGCTGAACATTTAGATGAACCAGAATAAAAACCAAAATCAAAGTTATGGCTGAATTTCATTAGCAGTAAATTACCATAATAAATACCCCCTCTGAAAATATTAATGCTGATGATGGTAAGGACTGAATCCTGGCCCATAGGTTGCTAATAGATTTTGGGGTGAAAGGGCAATTTCAGGTTTACCAGTACATACAACAGTTTGGTTCAGACACAGAACGCGATCGCAATGATGGCTGACCATATCAATATCATGGGAAACCTGTAGCACACTCCAACCTTCTTCGTGCTTTAACTCATTTAACAACGCGTAAAAATCTGTTATACCCTGGACATCAACCCCAGCAAAGGCTTCATCTAGTATCAATAATTGCCGAGGAGTGACCAAACAATAAGCCAGCAATACCCGCTTCAACTGACCGCCGCTCAGAGTTCCAATAGCTTTATCCTTGAGATGATAAACATCGGTTCGCCGCATCGCCTCCCCTATTGCTGCGGATTTTTGCCTATCTTTTCTCCACAAGGGAAAAAATAAATTTTGCTTTTTGTTGGGGTTTTCCCATCCCAGTCCCACTAATTCGCCTACAGAAATAGGGAAACTGCGGTCAAAGATAAAATTTTGGGGCATATAACCCAATCGGTGACGCAACTTTCCTAAATTGGTCATGGGGCGACCAAAAATTTCAATCTGACCACTACTGTGGGGAATCAAATTTAAAATTGCTTTTACCAAAGTACTTTTACCGGCACCATTAGGACCAACAATAGCCGTATCTGTTCCTGCTAGCAATTCAAATGTCACATCTCGAACAGCCAAATAACTGCCTTGATATACATTTAATCCTTCGACCTTTAAAATAGGAGACATCATTAGTCCTGGATTATCGGTAATTAATCATTAATATCACTGGCGTTGCCATGCAATTACTGACACCCAGCCTCAAGAATTTGCAAGTTGTTTCTCATAGCCTGGAAGTAATACTGTGGATTTGTATCACCCCCAGTAGTTTCTAGAGAATCCAAGTTACGCACAGTTACATTCAAATCTTGAGCAAGACTAGTTAATAACTTATTATCTACCCCTGGCTCGCTAAATACAGCCTTAGCATTATACTTTTTCACAGCGTTAACGGCTCTTTGTACATCTGCTGGTGAAAGTTGGTCTTCAGGAATTTGCACCACAGCAACCTGTTTGAGATTATAGCGTTGAGCTAAATATGGAAAGGCATCATGAAAGGTAATAAAGGTACAGTTCGGAGTCTTCTGTAAAGTTTGCTCAAACTCTTGATGTAATTTATCCAATTCTTGCAGATAAGCCGCAGCATTGGCTTCATAAGTAGCTTGATTAGCACGATCCGCAGCAATTAATCCATCCCGAATATTTACTACCTGCTGTTTTACTAAAACCGGGTCTAACCACACGTGAGGATTTCCATCACCATGGTCATGACTGTGACCGTGACTATGACTGTGACTATGACCATGTTCTGTTACCGTTTTATCAACCGCGGAAATCGCATTTAACGTTTTAATACCTCGACTGGCATCAATTTTGATTAAGTCAGGATTTTCAGCATTTTTGATAGTATTGTCCAGAAATTCTTCTAATCCCAAACCATTTTTTACTAATATTGCGGCTGTAGAAATCGCTTTCACATCATCCGGTGTTGACTGGTAATCATGTACATCGGCAGTTGGGGTCACGATAATTGATACATCTGCCGCTTCCCCAGCTACAGCCTTAGTAAACAAATAAGTCGGCAAAATTGTAGCGACCACTTTGGTTTTTTCTGGCTGTACTTGGGGTGTCTGTTCTTCTACCGTACCTGTGTTTGATTGGTTACAGCCAATAACCACTGAAAATGTCAGTAGAGCTATTAAAGTCAGGATACCTCGGCTGTGTTTACCTGTTATAGGTCTTAAAAGATTCCACATCACGGTTTTTATAACCCTTAATGATTACTCTACTTTTGTCAATGAACTTACTTTGATATTATAGAATAAGTCTCATTCTCAGACAATATGCAGGAGTTAAGCAACTAATATCTTGGTGCATTCAATCGGACAGGGTATAAAATATGTCAATTCTTTGATATTATTGTCGGCACTTAAGATGTATTACTGCGATCCGGGAATAACTAATAAGTGTTACCTAAGATACTGTTTTTTTTAATTTTTGGCTTAAGTATAAAAAGAGGTTGTTAAGTTGTAGTGATAGGAAAATTCTTAAACTCCTGTTAATATCCTGAATATACTTTTTCAGCAAATTATTCTCGAAAATGCTGAGTGTGAGTGCAATCTACGATAAATAAGTGTGAGGAAGGAAATGCGAGAATTCTGGAAGTATCTACCGATTAGCCCAGTATTTGCCTGTAATATACTGTTCTTTAGTGGCTCTGTCTATGCAGGGGAAATACCGACAACATCAGTAATAGAGAATCAAGAAACTCAAGCTCAGAACTTGAGAACAGGTGAGGTAATAGCTCAAACTACCTCGGTTTCTCAGTTATCTGATGTCAGACCTACTGATTGGGCTTTTCAAGCATTGCGCTCATTGATTGAACGTTATGGTTGTATTTCAGGTTATCCAGATAACACTTTTCGCGGTAATCGCACTTTAACCAGATATGAGTTCGCCGCGGCTTTGAATGCTTGTTTAGATCGGGTAAATGAATTAATTGCTGAGGCTACTACCAACGTAGTCACACAACAAGATATATTAAGATTACAAAGGTTACAAGAAGAATTTTCGGCAGAAATAGCCACACTACGGGGACGGGTCGATACACTAGAAGCACGCACATCTCAATTGGAAGCAAATCAGTTCTCCACCACTACTAAGCTCCAAGGAGAAGTAGTGGCAGTTATGAGTGGTGTTTTAAGCGATGATCAAAGCATCACACAGAAGAATACAACCCTGGGACTGCGATCGCGCATTGAATTTGTTACCAGTTTTACAGGGAAGGATACCCTATTTACCCGCATCGCTGCTAACAATATTCTCAGCCCTGACATTAACACACCAGAGGGTGGTTTAGCCTTTGCTGGTGGCACTGGCACTACAGATGCCCAGATAGATACTGTATTTTACAAATTTCCCCTCAGTGCAAACACACAAGTAGTTGCGATCGCCAATAATGGCGCTGCAGATGACATCACGAATACAGTCAATATACTTGATGGTGATGGTAGTCGTGGTGCCTTGTCTACCTTTGGTACACGTAACCCAATTTACAACCAGCTGGGTGGTGCGGGTTTGGGAATCAGCCACCAGTTCGGTGACAGATTAGCACTCAACTTAGGATATTTAACTAGTACTCCTAACGACCCATCAGATGGGAGGGGTTTATTTAATGGTCCTTACGCCGCTCTAGCACAGCTGACTCTTAAACCAAGCGATCGCATTACCCTCGGTTTAACTTATATCAACTCCTACCGCAAGCCCCTAGTTAGTGGTAGCACTAATGCGACTACGGAACCAGCTACACCATTCTCCAGCAATTCCTACGGCCTTCAAGCATCCATTGACATCAATGAAAGATTTGTCTTAGGTGGTTGGGCTGGATACACCAACAGTCAGTTAACAGACAACCCCGGAAAAGCTGAAGTTTGGAATTATGCGGTTACCCTGGGCTTCCCGGATTTGGGTAAAAGAGGTAACTTAGCCGGGATTATTGCCGGTGTAGAACCTAAAGTTACAACTTCTACCATTCCAGGAGTAAATACAGATCCAAATACCTCCTATCACCTGGAAGCTTTCTACCAGTATCAACTCAGTGACAATATTACCATTACCCCCGGTCTGATCTGGTTAACATCCCCCGATCATAACAATAACAATAATGATGTTGTGATTGGTGCCCTCAGAACCAGATTTAGTTTCTAAAAAGCGCACAATCTCATATCCCACAAAAAAGACCAGCTTTCCACAGCTGGTCAGAAATATCTTTTTCCGCGTTGTCTTCTCAACAGAGTTAAAACCAAATTGCGCGTTCCCAAAACTAACGGGCAACCTTTCTTAACATTATTGTAACAGTCAACACAGTTTTTTGATAAAAATCTCTAAAAAAACATATATCCCCCGACAATCAGCCTCTATCTAAGAGCATAAATTCAAAATTCCCGCAGGTGGAAATGGCGAAAAATTCTCACGGACTAATCACTAATGACTAATTGCGGCTGTCCCCAGATGATGCGCTCCTGCTTATAAATAGCAATACCAGGCTTGGCTCCTTTGGGTTTGTAAACGTGCTTGGGCTGAGTATAAACTACTGGTACTTGGTCACTCTGACGGCCACGACTGTAGTACGCTGCAAGATTAGCCACAAATTGTAAATCTACGGATTCGGGAACTGCACCCGGTTCTAAACGTAGCAGTACATGACTTCCAGGGATTTCTTGAGCGTGGAACCATAAATCATAATCTCCAGCCACACGAAAGGTTAATTGGTCATTTTGACGATTATTACGACCGATTAAGACTTCAAACCCGCTGGGGGTATGATAACGATGAAAATTCGTGCTAGTGGTTTCGCCGCGACTGCGATATCCTGGGTCTTCTAAATATTTCTGTGCAATTAACTCGTCGCGGATTTCTTCCAAAGCCTGCAAATCTGCTGCTGTTTGGTAGTTTTCTATCTGAGCGACGGCGGCTTCTACTTGCTCTAAATAGTTAATTTCTGAGTTGACATCCCCAAGCAATGGTTCCACAGCACTACGAGCGCGTTTAAGTTTCTGGTGCTGTTTGTAAAGACGTTGGGCATTTTGGACGGCGTTTTTATCTGGTAAGAGGGCGATGGCTATTGGTTGCTCTGTCTCAAAATCAGTCAGGATAATTTCTGTCATCCCTGGTTGCCATTTTTGCAGGTGAGACATCAACAAATCCGCTTTTTTGCGATATTCATCTGCTTGTTCTGATTGCTGCAGGCGTTGGGAAAAGGTTTGCGCTTTATTACGTATTTTTACTAAAATAGTATATAGTTTTTGATTTAATTGATGCCGTAACTGAGAAAATACTTGCTGATTTAATTCGTCAGTGTAGTATCTGTTAACTAAGGTTTGGATATCTTTTTCTGGTGCAACTGCGCCCCAACCCATGACTGTATATCCTTTTGCTGTCCAAGCTGGTTGGAATTTATTCAAATCCAATGCTTGTAGCCATTCTTGCCATCGTCTAAATAGCCGTTCCCAGTCTTCAGGTTGGAGCTGCTCTGTACTGGTTTCCGGGGCTAAATCTGCCGCAATTAACATGGATTCCACTAAGGCAGAACTCAAGCCGCTATAACTTTTTAATAACTGAGGCTTAATTGCTCCTGGTACTAAGCTGACCCGTTCTTGCCAGCGTTGAGCAGATTCATTCAAACTAGGAACAGGTCCAGTGAGTTTGGGTGGGGTTTCATAAGGTTGTCCGGTTTGAATGGGACGGACGCTAGATTGATGCTGACCAACTTGATGGGCAGCTGTGATCATCATATTGTTAGCATCGGTGAGGATAACGTTGCTGTATTTGCCCATCACTTCTACATATATATGGTACAGTGCCTCCTCTCCAGGACGGCGGGCAAATTGTAAGTTAACAACACGCTCCCAAGGGGCGATGGCTTGAATTTCCACCAAGGCCAGGCCACCTAATTGATGTACTAATTGTTGGCTAAAGGTAAATGTATCTGGTAATCTTGGTGGTGGTTCGCCAATACAAATATGCGCCGCTTGGGGATGCCAAGAAATCTCTAGCCAGTCCCTTTGTTTGAGGGTGCGTAATGCTACAGCAATAGTATAGCGATCGCGCTGATAAACTTGTTCTAATCGAGATGGTAGCCAGTGAGCGCGTAGTTCGCTACAAGCAGCAGTTAGGGTAGTATAGTCAACTGGTTGCACAAGAGTTATGATGACCTATTACTTACTGGATTAATGCTGGTTCTTTAACTTTTTGCTGCAAAATTTCACTGTAGAGTTGACTTAGCTGGGTGGCTACCCCATCCCAACTAAACTTACTTTCTACCCGTTTTCTCCCAGCTTTACCTAATTCGTCTCGCCATTGTGGATTTAACAAAATCCGATCTATTGCAGCTGCAAAGGCGGCTAAATCTTTGGGTGGAGCTAATAAACCTGTGATTTCGGGAACTACAGTAAATTGCAGCCCACCTACATCACTGGCTACTACAGGCGTATAACTAGCCATGGCTTCAATGGCCACTAGTCCAAAGGGTTCATAGTGACTCGGAACTACGCAAACATCAGCCGCAGCGTAGTAAGTAGGTAATATTTCCTGACTGAGGCGACCAGTGAGGGTCGTAAATTCACTCATCCCCAATTCGTTGATGATATTCTCGATGCGATCGCGCTCCATCCCATCACTATTACCGGGAGTGCTACCACCACCAATAATTAATTTCAGGTTTTGATCACCACGTAATTGGGATTCGTTCACTGCACGCACCAGGGTTTCTATTCCTTTGCGTCGATCAAAACGTCCTACATACAATACAAGTTTAGTTTCCGGTGCAATTCCCAATTCTAATCTTGCTGTTTGACGGTCAATAGAACCAAAGCTACGAACATCTGTACCGCAGGGAATAATGTCAATATTACCTTGAGGGGACACCAGCGATCGCATATGTTCTTTTTCCTGGGGACTTGTAGCCACAATTCGTTCTGCCCTCTCCAACACTTCTTTTTCCACTGCCAATCGCTGACTAGCAATTATGGGAATATTTTTTATTGTACCGTACTTAACGGCTCCCAGTGAATGGTAAGTATGAATTTGTCCCGTACCTTGGATTTTATTGAGTTGCATCCCTATCCAGCTAGAGTGCCAGTAGTTTGTGTGCGCCAACTGATAGGTTATACGATTGTGTCTTTGGAATTCGAGGAAATTATCCAAAAATTCCGGCATATATTCCAACAGATTATCTCGGGGTACAAACTCTACAAGACCTGCTTTTAAACGAATAGTGCGACAATTTTCGCTCAATTGCACAATTTTATCTTGTTCTCTACTCACTTGCCGGGTAAACATATCAACTTGCCATCCCAGCTTGGCGAGTGCTTCACCCACATTACGCACATAAACATTCTGTCCACCTGCCTCTTCCTGACCAATTTCAATCGCCGGGTCTCCATGAACAGAAATTAAGGCAATACATTTGTCGGTAGTAGGTTTCATAGTTTGTCTGTTGCTTATTCTGAGAATGTATCGTCAAAGTTTCGCCTTCTACATGATTATTTAGGAACTTTGAGTAATCTTTATTTTAATTTAATTATGTCCAACAATTTAATCTTTTGGGTACTAAGTCTATAGTTATGTGCGTATACAGCAATTGGCAAGTAATAAAACACACACTTTAATATTATAAATCTTATGGGTTGGGCATCTTGCCCGCCCTTTCGTACCTAACTCAGATGAAATATAGCATTTCTCATGCTCGTGAGGTACAAAGTTGTTTAGTTTCAGGGAACAGGGAATAGGGAACAGGGAATAGGCAATTGATGTGTACTTCATTAGCCTGAAAAAGGCTTTATGTTGTACAGTAAATAACTTGAAATGTAATTCTCATAAAAGCAACCCACCCCCAAAGCTAACTTGGAGGAGGGTATGAAGATATGTCTGTCATGACCCGATCCGCTGAAATTGCCTGGGACTAGCTCAGGGTAGACATCGCAATTCTTGATATAATTCACTCAACATGGGCATAAAGAATCCTGTGAAATTTTTTTTCATGTGTCTGGATCATAGATAAATTCCAGCAAAATTTGGCACCACACTGATAATCATTTCCTGGAAAAACTCGGCAAAGGGGGATTTATAGGGAATTAAAACCTAAAAACCGCGATTTTTAATTTTAATTCCTATCCCCTCCAGACTCAATTATTGTGCTGCCAACATCTGCTTGAGCTTTTCTAATTCAGACGCCCAACGTGGATCTGGACGAATTGCATCTGATTCAGCACTTGTGCTGGTTTCGCGCACAGCACCACCGCCGCCACGCCGTGACTTCTTAGAACCTTTCTCACGACGACCGCCTTCTTTTGGTGTAGGAGCCGGATGACCACTAACACCACTAGCTGCTTTAGCAGGTTGCTCTTCAGCTTCCTCAGGTTTGGTTCGAGGTAATGCTTTTTCTAGCTTGAGGGGCGTCTCTTTGAACAATTGACCATTATACTTTTCAATAATTTGATCAGCTTGCTCGTCATTGTTGACCGTGAGAAAACCAAAACCACGGCATTTGCCAGTTTTGCGGTCTTTAATTAGTTTTGTAGTCACAGCATCGCCTTCAGCGGCAAAAACTGCTTGCAAATCTTGACGATCTATTTCTTCTTTTGGCAAATTGCCTATATATAGGCGAATGGACATGAACTATACCTCCAGATTTGAACGAATATGGCAAGGTAAGAAAACTATTACTTTACCAAAACTGCTATCAACCAAATTTTTTACTCCAAACTGTCAACCTATACAATACAATTTTTTGTTGGGATCAGGCTTGTTTAATACAAAAGCGCATACAATACTCAGCTAACACCACCTCAATTATCAGAGTCTTCACCTCTTCCCGGTCTCAAGACCCGGGGATTCTCAACTGCTGCTACGTGACAAGTATAAACCTTGCCACTTCGCTTTTAGTTTTCGTTTCCCAGATCCGAAATCCGGTAGCAAGGGTCAAAAGTTGCATACAGACCTGTGTGAGCATTGCAAGACGTTTGTTTTACCATTGGTTAAGACTTTTCACCTTGCGTCCATCAAAGATAAAACTATTTCTACTGTTGGAAACACAGCTTAACCAATTCTTGATGCCAGGGTCAATTGCTAAAGCGTTGTCTGGATTAAGATAGTGGTTGATTGCCGATTCTTTTTTTATAGACGAAATCAGCAATAAACACTGATTTCTTGTCAAGATTCGCACTTCCTTAATGTCTTCAAACTGCAAATTGGATGGCATTAGGATAGGAAACTATCAAAATTGAACCAACGTTTAACGGTGTTTACCAAAGGAATCTTGATGTGATCACCCACAAATTTTAATGCTTGCTTAGGATAGCTCTGTCCGCAGAATTAAATACCATTTCTTATATTACCATGGTATCATCTACGTAACTAATTTAAAGCATACATTTTTAATAACAACATTTGTATATAGTAGCATAAAATACATTTTTTTCCTCAAGGAGGATCATCATAAACAAAAACCAGCCATTGGCTGGTATATTTGTGAGTGCATGGGTTATCTAGTCCAGAGGTTCTTATCCCCACAAGGGTTAACTTTGGGGATATGCTCCCCTGGATTTTCTAGTAGGGGTTTCAGCCGGTATTCTGGAGCAAAAGAAGATTCATTGACTCAAGTTGCAATTTTTATCCACATTCCCTAGGAGGTGAGTTTGGCTTTTGGCTGTTGAGTTCAAGGTAGTACTAGCCTGTGAGAAAAATGTATGCACCCCAAGCCTGTGCAGCTACAGCCACAAAAGTAGACCAAATGGGATGAGGACTATGAATATTTTTACCAGTTTGAGTTTGCACTGTGTGAATATCAATCCAGGGTGTTGCTCCTCGGCGAAACCAGCCTGTAACTATAATTTGCCGACCAATTAAATCTTGGGGATTAACTGACTGTCCCAGAGGAATGTGGTGTAATTTCACTAACCCCGTGCTGCACTGAAGTATTAAGTCTTGTCCTAAGCAATTACCCGTACCTCGACGACCCAGGAGCTTACCCACAAGTTGCACGCTTATACTATCAACAGGAAGAGCAGATGGATTAGTTAAGAGGTTGATCAGGCTTTGATCATCCTGGACAGTAGCAGTTTTGATGTCTGGAAAAAATGAACTCATCCGCGACACCATACCGATGCTAAAGCCAATTAGTAGAAAACCTGTAATCACAGTCCAATCTTCGTATGTCCACTGGAGATTTAACCACCTCAGATTGACAGCAGTTTGCCACATCAGCCAAGTGCAACCCGCAAATACCAAACCCAGGTGAATACCCAAAAAAGGAGCGATTTGCAATAAGAAGGACTGACGCTTTACCTGATAAGTTGCTTGGGCTTCGGCTACGGTCAAACCCAGGCTATTGAGATCTATTTCAGTATCTATATGCCAATGGCGAGCAATTTGGCTCAGACGTTGGATGCGATCGCCTATTAAAGGATGGCTATTATTAATAGTAAACCAGTGGCGATATGGATGAAGACTATCCCAAATCAATAGAGACTCAAAGGGGCGTTGACCAGCAATACTACCCAAACAAAGGCTCTGCTCATAACCGACTGGTATTAAGAAATTTAAACTTTCCAAATGCCAACTTGTTTGTTCTGATTTTTGGATATCAGCAGAAATACCCATGGCAATTTTCAGTAAAGCACGAGTCAGAGCGTTGGGATTACCGGTAATTTCCGCAGCTAGGCGATCGCTATAGTAAAGCCGTAATTGTGACAGCCATAAAGTAATACTAGTAAGCACATACCACAATCCATAAATCACACTCGCCAAAATATTGATAGGTTTATACCAAATTCCCTCTGACCTCTTGTTGCCCCATGTAGATATTTGCTCATATAGTCGATGAATGGGTAGTGAAAGCAGCAACACCAGAGACATAACCGCAAAATCCCAATGAGCAATATGTCCTAACTGTGTCGCATAAATAGTCGCAATTTCATCATCTGCCAGTTGCTCTAATAGTCCCTGACTGACTACAATCCGAGCGTTGTTAGCCAGACTACCATAAGTCAACGCCATTGGTGCTGTTATGGGTAAAATTCGGAGTTTAGGACAGTGCCAGCGACGCTGTTGACAGTAACGTTGTATGACTCTAGCCGTTTCGCGACTGTGGCGATTTAATAAATCCTTGGACAATTCAGTCTGTCCATAAGACTTTGCTAATAGCCTATCTAACAACCAAGGTGATAGTCCCATGATAATCAATAAAACTATCAATAAAAATGGTGCAGGGTTGCTGTGGGGCAACTGTTGGACTGTTAGGTAAGGTAATTTGTCTAAAGCAAAGTTAATCAATCCCGTGGTTAAATTGAGTATTACTCCCAGTAACCACAACAAAGCCATGAATGTTCCCAGTCCTAGCAACCGCAAGGGAATTAACTGATGCCTACCCAGGGGTTGCCATACCTTAGCACGTTTGGCTTGTCGCCAATAAATACACCGATGAAGGCTCGGACTAACCTCAGTCCAAGCAGTTTTTATATAGCTGGAGGATCTGAATAAATTCTGCGGGATCACCGTATTCGGCACGCTACTCAGACTGGCTCGCGAATATTGACTAGTTTCTGCTACTCTCTGTTTCTGGGACTCCACCACCCCGGGGGTCTTAGTTGTTGACGCAGTAGCGTTTTGAGAATTCTCACCAGTTACAAACTCACATCCCGGATTATCTGATAACTGGCGTGGCGTAGCCATAGATTTACTACTTTTTTTACGGCTTTTTGCCAAGTGTGTGAGAGCAAGTTCAGCCCATTGTTTAACTCGTGTATTTTGGCTCTCTCTGAGAGTCTGACACAGAATAGTAGCCTTGCGAATTTGGCCAGTGCGTGCATAAGCCATGACTAAACCAACCCTTGCCTGTAAGTTAGCTCTAGGATTTACTTGACTAGTGGCCACAGGTGTAAGTTTAGCGATCGCAGTTTGGTAATTTCCTTCTTTGAGGGCTACTAAACCGGCTTCCAAAGACAGTTCGGCATCTGATAGCTTGCGTGGCATAGCCATAGGCATAGAAATTTGGTTACTCCAATGTCCAGTAACTGATCCACGGTGGTAAACAAGCGCAAATCCTTAATGCCGTGGTCATTAATTCCACCCGATAGCTGGCGTGGCGTAGCCATTGAGTCCCATTAACACTAATGTTCCTCCAATCCACCGGGGCGATCTGCTTGCAGCGGCGTGGGAAACCCTACGCGCTTCACTTCAACTCACCGATGACCTCCCTGTAACTGTTGACAATTCCATGAAATGTGCAAGAGCAAAACTCCGCTTTCCATATTATCCAGTCTGTCCCACCGTCCTTATTCCCTGATGCAAGATGTAGACAACCACGTTAATATTTCTATCTTCAAAATTTTTGCCACAATCTGGACAAATATAAATTTTAGGTGATAGGCATTTTTGTAATTTTTCGGCACAGTTACCAAAATGGTGGCTGGTACTGTTATCTGAGGTTAATCCTGTTCAAACTTTCTTCGCCATAAATGCACCTCCCCACTCTGACGACACGGGGGGCTTTTGTCAGTTCGCTGTTTTCCGCTCACCTCAAACCCTCTCCACAGGTTTGGAGAGGGGAGACTTTAACCCCGGTTAAAAACCTGGATTTAGAGGTCATCTAATTGACATTACTAACTGGTGTAATTCCCGCCAAATCTAAGATTGGCGCAATCAGATCCTCCCGCTTTACCGCCATCATGTGGACACCCTGACATAATTGTCGCGCCATCTGCACTTGTTCAGCAGCAATTTTCATTCCTTCCTCCAGGGGATTCTTTGCGGTAGCCAACCTATCAATAATGTACTGAGGAATATTTACACCCGGAACACACCGATTAATAAACTCAGCATTCTTTGCCGATTTCAACAGGAAAATTCCTGCCATAATGGGTTTATTATGACTCAAGGCTATGATATCCATAAACTTTTCTAGGCGCTCAAAATCTGTAATCATCTGACTTTGGAAAAACTGCGCTCCAGCTTCAATTTTGCGTTCAAATCGCTTTTGTAAACCTGACCAACTGGGAGACTGTGGATCCACAGCCGCACCGGCAAATAAATCAGTCCCCCCATCTGTAAAGGGCTTCTCATCAGAATCAAGGCCTTGATTCATTTTCCGAATCATTTGCAGGAGCCGCACAGATTCCAAGTCAAACACCGCTTTAGCATGGGGGTGATCACCTACTTTCACCGGGTCGCCAGTTAAAGCTAAAATATTGCGGATACCCAAGGCATGAGCACCCATCAAATCAGCTTGTAAACCAATTCTATTGCGATCGCGACAAGCAACCTGACAAATCGGTTCAATGCCATTTTGCAACAAAATTACTGACGCTACCAAAGAAGACATCCGTAATACAGCGCGGCTACCATCGGTAATATTGACAGCATGAACCCTCCCCTTAAGGGTCGCCGCCATTGAAATCATGTGTGCTACATTCACCCCTTTTGGGGGAGCTACCTCGGCAGTAACTAAAAATTCGCCCGATTGGGCAGCCCGACGAAATGAGTTGAAAATTGTGGTATTTTGGGTATCCTGCATAACATTAATGTTTCACTTTCCTTCAAGGGTATAACGAATTACGCCCAAAAGTGAAACCTTTACAGAGGTAGGGAGTAGCCCAAAGCAGTTTTCACCTGTGCCAAAGTTTGATTAGCAATGGCTTCGGCTTTCTCCCGTCCCTCACGCAAAACAGACTGGAGATAAGCTTGATCTTCTATAATCCCTTGATATTTTTCCTGTATGGGTTTTAAAGCATTAATTGTCGTTTCTGTCAACAAGGGCTTAAATTGTCCCCAGCCCATATCTTGACATTCGGCTGCTACCTCTTCCTTCTTCTTCCCAGACAGCAGCATATACAGAGTTAACAAGTTATTACACTCTGGACGATCTGGATCACCGAAAGTCAAACCCCGAACCTGGTCAGTTTTACAGCGCTTAATCTTGTATTGAATCTGCTCTGGTGTATCCAGTAAATTAATTCGGCTTAAATCAGACGGATCAGACTTGGACATTTTGCGTGTACCATCGGCCAAACTCATCACCCTAGCCCCTTCCTGACGAATTAAAGCGGATGGTAACTTGATCACTGGTTGATCAGGTTTACCAAATTGATGATTTAACCGCGCTGCAATGTCCCTAGTCAATTCCAAATGTTGTTTTTGGTCTTCACCCACTGGTACTTTATCAGCTTGATACAGCAAAATATCAGCAGCCATCAGCACAGGATAGTCCAACAAGCCGACATTGACATTTTCACCCTGCTTAATCGCCTTCTCCTTAAACTGAATCATGTCTTGTAACCAGTTTAAAGGTGTAATGCAATTAAACAGCCAGGTCAACTCACTGTGGGCAGAAACATGAGATTGCACAAAAATCGTCGAGTGATTTAAATCCAGACCACAAGCTAGATAAAGCGCCACCAGGGTATAAGTATCAGATGCTAACCTTGTGGGGTCGTGTGGTACCGTAATCGCGTGCAAATCAGCCACGAACAGGTAATTTTCGTATTCGCTCTGACCTTCTACCCAATTGCGAATGGCTCCTAAATAGTTACCCAGATGGTAATTACCGGTTGGTTGAACTCCAGAAAGAACACGCTGCTTGCCCATAAATTTCCAATTTATCTCAAATCCGCTCTAATGATGTGGCGGTTACAAAACTCCTTCAATTTTGACACTTTCCAGCAAAACTCGCTAATTACTCATTGGTGCTTTTTTAGGTATCTATGTAACTTTTGCAAGTAAATATAATAAAACTTAATATCTAATGGAGAGACTAAGACTAACCTAGGAAGTAATCAATTCGTATTCCGGAGTGTGTGCTTTATGAAAGCCTTACTACTGTGGCCAATCATGCCTAACTCCTTCTGGTCTTACCAGGAAACCCTTGATTTGGCTGGTTTACGCTCGACTAATCCCCCACTGGGTTTGATTACAGTAGCTGCAATGCTCCCCAGTGATTGGGAAATTAGATTTGTAGATCGCAATATACGTTGGGAGGTAGATGAAGATTGGGAGTGGTGTGATGTAGTCCTTATCTCTGCAATGATTATCCAGAAAGAAGATTTTCGCACCTTGATTCACAAGGGAGTGGCTTTAGGTAAACGGGTGGCCGTGGGTGGACCTTTTCCCACGTCAGTACCAGACTTTGCCTTGGAAGCGGGAGCCCATTATCTCATCTTAGATGAAGGAGAATGTACTATCCCCATGTTTTTGGCGGCTCTCGTCCGAGGAGAGGAGCGCGGTATTTTCCGATCCCCGGAAAAACCGGATGTGACTCAAACACCAATTCCCCGGTTTGACTTATTGGATCTCAATGCTTATTTAGCAATTACAGTGCAATTTTCCCGTGGGTGTCCATTTCAATGTGAATTCTGCGACATCATCAACCTATATGGACGCAAGCCCCGCACCAAAACCCCGGAACAAATGCTCCACGAATTTCAAGTTCTGTATGATATGGGCTGGCGGCGGTATGTGTTTGTAGTGGATGACAATTTTATCGGTAATAAACGCAATGCCAAGGTTTTTTTAAAAGCACTCATCCCATGGATGGAAGAACATGATTACCCATTCATTTTGCTGACAGAAGCTTCACTGAATTTAGCTGAGGATGAAGAATTAATCGACTTGATGGTTAAAGCTGGCTTCACTATTTTATTTATGGGTATTGAAACCCCAGATACAGATAGTCTTGTGGGTATTCATAAAGTTCAGAATACACGTCATGACTTAATTGAATCTTGCCACAAAATTACACGGGCAGGATTACAGATTATGTCTGGTTTTATTATGGGTTTTGACAATGAGCGTCCCGGTGCTGGTCAACGTATTCAAGAATTTATTGAGGAAACGGGTATTCCCCAAGGACATTTCAGCCTGCTGCAAGCATTAGAAAATACAGCAATGTGGAATCGCTTGCAACAGGAAGGAAGATTATTTGACGGTATGAGTACATTGCACCAAGGCGCGATTATGAACTTTGTCCCCACGCGCCCGGTAGAAGAAATTACACAGGAATATATTCAAGGTTTTTGGCAGATTTATGAGCCTATGCCTTATTTGAAGCGCACCTTCCGCCATTTTCAGATGATGAACGGTTGGCGGGGTAAAACTCAGCTTCAGATAACTAGGACTGAGATGGGTTTATTTCCAGCGATTTGCTGGCGACAGGGTGTGGTACGTTCAACTCGGTTTCGCTTCTGGTGGCAATTAGTGGCGATCGCTCTGACTAAGCCCCGTTTATTGTATGATTACCTAACCACCTTGGGTGTGGGCGAACATTTTTTCAAGTATCGCTATGAAGTCAGGGCGCAGTTACAGGAAAAATTGGCAGCGTTAAAACAGGTGAAACCAGAGGAAAAAATCATTCATCAGTTAGAGCCTGTAAGTTGATTTTTGACTTTAGAACCTAAGAGGATGTTTGGAAAGTCATGATTAGTGTATCAAATATTGTTTTACCCCACCCTCTCCTTGCAAGGGTAGGTTTTTAATATGATCTGTGAAGGCAAGACTAGGAAGACAAGGAAGGAAAGTGGACAAGGAAGATTTTATACGGACAATGGTCTTTTAAGGGGCTATTTTTCTTACT
>NZ_JAQMTM010000072.1:0-105580 GCF_028331085.1 Anabaena sp. CS-542/02 | reverse complement strand
CCCCTGTCCCCTGTCCCCTGTTCCCTGTTCCCTGTTCCCTAAGATAAAAATTACCTGTTTAATACTTTCCAAACAACCTCTAAAAAGCGATAATATTAGTCTAGTTTGTAGGATTCTCTCAATTTAACTACAACGGCTGACCAATATTCAAGCTCACAGGTCAATTGTAAAATTTGAATCGATCATGTCTAACTTGCCGCCACTGAATACGGAAACCATCTGGGCTATTCTTAATGATAAAATTGGTGATGCCATAGTCAATCAATTAGTATGGCACTATTTAGGTTATCGCTATGACTCTTCAATTGCTAAATGGGATAACAGCGAAGTCACATCAGAATGGCGAGATGATTACCCAGAACCACCTGATTTCATTGATAGCCGCCCAGCAACAGTAAAATTAACTCGTGCCATTCCTAAAGACAATAAACAAATTTTGAAAGAAAAATTGGGTTTTAAAGGTTACAAAATTGGTGAATTTGGTCCCCGACAGACTCGTAGAGCAACGGCCGCGAATTGGTTATTAAGTTACTTGCAAGAAACTCAGGGTAGCATTGAGTAAATTTATGATAACAATAAGAGGATGTTTGGAAAGTATTAAACAGGTAATTTTTATCTTAGGGAACAGGGAACACCAGAAGGATTGGGAAGGATTGGGAAGGATTGGGAAGGATTGGGGAACACGGTTCGACTTCGCTCACCGACCGCACAAAAAACAATCAAATCCAGTCCCCTCCCCTGACAAGGACAAGACTTGGTGGACTTGGTGGACAAGGTGACAAGGGAGAAAAACATTACAAAGTCTGTATTTTTAGTAAGAAAAATAGCCGCTTAAAAGACCATTGTCCGTATAAAATCTTCCTTGTCCACTTTCCTTCCTTGTCTTCCTAGTCTTGCCTTCACAGATCATATTAAAAACCTACCCTTGCAAGGAGAGGGAGGGGTTAAATAATAGTTGATACACTAATCATGACTTGACAAACATCCTCTTAGAACTATTTAAAGATTATCAGTATCTTATTGACACTCCGCGCACTCATATGATGGAGATTCTCGGTTCATCCGTCCTCCCTAGGGACTAAATAAATACAAGCATCTAGCGTTGTTGGATAGATGCACAAGCTGACAATGCACCTGATTTCAAGGTTGGGGTCTGCGGAGAAGCCGATGCCACAAGAGTTAGAATTATTGAGGTTATACAGTTTAAATGGGGGACAATTCAGTTTATGCGGAATCCTACACCACTACCCAAGATAGTCCGCGCCCATGTATTTATTTCCGGTCGAGTGCAAGGAGTAGGCTATCGCTATGCCACCGTCGATACAGCGACTCAGTTGGGATTAACCGGTTGGGTGCGGAATCTTCCCGATAACCGTGTAGAAGCAGTTTTTGAAGGGGCGCGGGTGGTTGTAGAACAGATGGTTCGCTGGTGTCACACTGGACCACCTGCTGCAGTCGTCAAAGATGTTGTGCTTGAGTATGAAAAACCTCAAGGTTTGCGGGGGTTTGAAGTTAAGCCTTTTGATTGAACTCTCCCGGACTGCAGTAAAAAAAGCTGTGGGGAAATCAGTAATCAAGTCACTGCCAATACAACCGAACCTGTAATTTTGCCACTACGTAGGGCATATAAAGCTTGATTTGCTTCACCTAGAGGAAAAGAATTAACTTCCGTGTGGATGGGGATTTTCGGTGCTATAGCAAGAAATTCTTCTCCGTCTTGGCGAGTTAAATTCGCCACCGATCGCAAAACTCTTTCTTGCCAGAGGATTTCATAGGGAAAAGCCGGAATATCACTCATGTGGATACCAGCACAAACTACTATACCACCTTTAGCTACTGCACGCAAGGCAGCTGGAACTAATTTTCCTAGAGGAGCAAAGATAATTGCTGCATCCAAGGGTTCTGGCGGTAAGATGTTGGAATTTCCGGACCAAGTTGCACCTAATTGACGGGCAAACTCTTGTCCCTGAATATCTCCTGGACGGGTAAAGGCGAAAACTTGTCTGCCATGATAACGAGCCAGTTGAATCAAAATGTGGGCAGATGAACCAAAACCATAAAAACCCAGTTTTTCAGCATCACCAGTCATGCTGTAAGCGCGATAGCCAATTAAACCACCACATAATAGAGGTGCTGCTTGTAAGTCAGGATAGCTGGGGTCTAGGGTAAAACAAAAACGGTGGTCAGCTACGGTATAATCTGCATAACCACCATCTAAGTTATAACCCGTAAACTCAGCATAATCGCAAAGATTTTCACGGTTAGAGACACAGTAACGGCAGTAATTACAAGTATGGCCGAGCCAAGGAACACCCACACGTTGACCGATATGAAAATTAACAACACTATCACCTTTGGCCTCAACGGTACCGACAATTTGATGTCCTGGGATTAAAGGTAGTTTTGGATGAGTTAATTCGCCATCTACTATATGTAAATCCGTGCGACACACAGCACAGGCATGAACACGAATCAGCACTTGCTCAGAATTGGGTTTTGGCACTGGTAACTCAACTAGGCGTAGAGGTTGGCGCGGCGCCTCCAAAATCATTGCACGCATAGGTAATTATATGGTCAAAATTTTCTGTATTTATATGGTATGGGCAATTCATGAATTAACCCTAGCTCTAGAGATGGAGGTAATTTTCGCCCATGCTTCCCAGGTATCTAACTATTCTGTAAATTCTATTGACTTTTTATAAACTATTCGTTACACTTATTTACATAAGTTAGCAAATGCCTCAAACCATTTTAAGTAAATCAGTATCAATCAAGTTGCTTTGGACTTGAGCTAAAATTTCGCTTCTTAGTATTGTTGTATCTAAATCGTCATTCTTACTTCTGTGAATCAGAAACCTCAGTTGCCAAGCTGAGGTTTTTTGTTGGTTACAACTGAGCGCTATAGCAGTAACCACAAGTGTTAGGACATTTCCCTGTTCCCTGTTCCCTGTTCCCTTAAAACCAAAATTATGATGTCCTAAGGTGTATGCGTAGTGCTATAGTTTAGATTTTGTTTCAGTTTTGGCATTTTCTTGCGGCTAAATCACGCTGCGATCGCTACATTAGAAAATACATGAGGAGATTATTTATAAGTGACTCACACAAAACCATGAGTGAAAATGTAACGATTTTTCAAAATCCTTTACTTAAAGGTTCTGGCTTACCCCCCTATCAGGACATTCAACCAGAGCAAGTAATACCAGCATTAGGGCAGCTACTGGCGGAACTTGACCAGAAGCTAACTATTTTAGAAACTAATATCGAACTTACTTGGAACGGCTTAGTAGAACCACTAGAAAAGCTCACAGAACAGCTCAACTGGACTTGGGGCATAGTCGGCCATTTAATGGGTGTCAAGAATAGCCCTGAACTAAGGACAGCATATGAAAGCGTACAACCACAAGTAGTACAGTTTCTTAACAAGCTTGGTCAAAGCCAATCAATTTACAATGGTCTCAAGGCATTCCGCGCCAGTGACAACTGGGCTACCTTAGAATCAGCCCAACAGCGAATTGTAGAAACCGCCATCAGAGATGCCGAACTTTCCGGTGTGGGCTTACAACCAGAAGCGAGGGAGCGTTTCAATGCTATCCAAATGGACTTAGCAGAACTAGCTACCAAATTCTCAAACCATGTCCTAGATGCGACTAAAGCCTTTAGCTTAACCCTGACTAAAAAAGCAGAAATTGACGGCTTACCCGATAGCTTATTGAGTTTAGCAGCACAGGCTGCCCGTGAGGCGGGAGATGAAAACGCCACCCCAGAAAATGGCCCTTGGCGCATTACTTTAGACTTTCCCAGCTATGGGCCATTCATGCAGCACAGCACGCGGCGAGATTTACGGGAAAAACTGTATAAAGCTTATATAACTCGTGCTTCATCGGGAGAGTTAAATAATCAGGGGCTAATTGAGCGTACCTTGGAGTTGCGGCAAGAATTAGCCAAATTACTGGGCTTTGAAAATTATGCTCAGTTGAGTTTAGCCAGCAAAATGGCTCCCAATGTGACAGCAGTTGAGGCATTATTAGAAGAACTACGTCAAGCCAGTTATGATGCTGCTGTTAAAGACTTAGAAGAACTCAAAGCCTTTGCTTCCTCTAAGAAAGCAGCGGAAGCCGATAATTTACAACACTGGGACACCAGCTTTTGGGCCGAACGTCAAAGGGAAGAAAAATTTGCCTTCACCGCTGAAGAATTACGTCCTTATTTTCCCCTACCCCAAGTCTTAGATGGCTTATTTGGACTGGTGAAGCGGTTGTTTGGTGTGACTGTCACTCCCGCCGATGGTCAAGCCCCAGTCTGGCATGAGAATGTACGTTATTTCCAAATTGCTGATGAAAGTGGTATTCCCCTAGCTTACTTCTACTTAGACCCTTACAGCCGCCCGGCAGAAAAACGCGGTGGTGCTTGGATGGATGTATGTATTAATCGTAGCAAAATAACTGAGAATGGTGTGACATCGATTCGTTTACCTGTGGCCTATTTGGTATGTAACCAAACTCCTCCTGTGGATGGTAAGCCTAGTTTGATGACTTTCTATGAAGTAGAAACTTTATTTCATGAATTTGGCCATGGCTTGCAGCATATGCTCACCAAAGTAGACTATACTGGAGCAGCAGGTATTAATAATGTAGAATGGGATGCTGTGGAACTACCCAGTCAGTTCATGGAAAACTGGTGCTATGAGCGACCCACTTTGTTTGGTATGGCAAAGCATTATCAAACTGGTGCAGCCCTACCAGAGCATTATTACCAAAAACTCCTGGCCGCACGTAACTATATGAGTGGTAGTGTGATGTTGCGGCAAATTCACTTTAGCAGTGTTGATTTAGAACTACACTATCGTTATCGGCCTGGTAGTGGGGAAACAGCCGCAGATGTGCGTCATCGCATTGCCAAAACTACTACAGTTTTATCACCACTACCAGAAGATGCTTTTTTATGTGCCTTCGGACACATTTTTGCTGGGGGTTATGCAGCAGGTTATTACAGTTATAAGTGGGCTGAGGTATTGAGTGCTGACGCATTTGCCGCTTTTGAAGAAGCTGGTTTAGAGGATGAACAGGCGATAAAAGCCACAGGTAGACGTTACCGTGATACGGTACTGGCTCTGGGTGGTAGTCAACATCCTATGAAGGTGTTTGAATCTTTCCGAGGTCGTCAACCCAGTACACTGTCTTTACTCAAGCATACTGGTTTATTAGCAAAAGCAGGTTAGTGAGATCCCGGCAGTTCTTCTAATCTACAAGGGTGTGTTAGCCAATGGCATAACATACCCTAGGTCAAATTGATATGATAGTTAAGTCTACATCTGTGTTCATCTGTGGTTAATTATTTCCCCCCAATACCTGAATTGAGTTGAAAAATGGCAGGTAAATTCTGATGACAAATCCAGATATATATAGCAATCCTAAATGACTCATGAACAGTTTCTGTTGGGTGTGTTCCCTGTTCCCTTTCCTCACTGATAATTTCTCAACTCAAATAGGATGACTATAGTTATATGAAAATTATGGGAAATACTTAAGTATTGCCAATAGTTTAGAAATATTAACATATAGCAGTAACCACAATTGTTAGGACATTTCCCTGCTTGTTGTTCCCCATTCCCTGTTCCCTGTTCCCTGTTCCCAGTTCCCTTAAAACCACAATTATGATCTCCTAACGTGTATGCGTAGTGCTATAGATTATTAAAAAAAATAACTAAGATTATAGTTTATAAACTTTATTACGCTAAATTAAAAGTATACCCAGCCTAGTATAAATTTATGTAAATCAGAGCCAAAAAACTCAAGATTAATTAACTATCTGTCACTTTTTCCAGTGACAATGGTCATTAATTAAAAGTTTGTAGCGACTTACTGACTAGGTTGTTTGTGCTGAAGTTGAGATGTTCAACTCAGCCAACTAATAAGAGTAAACACCAAAGCAACTTTAACGGCGAGAAGTAACAATGATTGAAAGAATTTTACTAGCAGTTTCTGGCTTAGGCCACGCAGAAGAAATGCTGAAAGTCTTAAAAGAGATGCCCTCAATTAAATCTGCCAAAGTGACGGTTCTCCATGTTGTACCTGCCCAAAGTACTGCGGCTGCTATGACAGATAAATGGGAAGAGGGCGGTAAAATCTTAGCTAGTGCTATTCAATCTCTCAACTTAGACCCTAGTCAGGTGTCTTCCATTCTGCGACAAGGTGACCCCAAAGACCTGGTTTGTCAGCTAGCAGATGAAATTGATGCTGACTTGATTATTATGGGTTCACGGGGACTGAAACGCCTGCAATCCATTTTATCTAATTCAGTTAGTCAGTATGTTTTCCAGCTATCTTCTCGCCCCATGTTGCTGGTCAAGGACGACATTTATGTGAAGAGAATTAAGCGCGTTATGGTTGCCATGGATAACTCCGAACCTGCCAAAAAATGCTTAAGTTTGGCGCTATTTTTGTTACGAGATATCCCCGGTAGTCAGTTAATTTTAAGCAATATTACTACAGATTTACGTACCAAACAATCTCAGGTCACTGAAATTACGCCAGATAAAAATTCCAATTTGGCATGGGCGGTGGCTGAAGCGCAAAAGTACGGTGTACAAACTCGTTGTTTCACTAGTAGCGGTAAACCAGGTGAAGAAATTTGCCGCATAGCAGAAGAGTTAAATATAGATTTATTATTGCTCGGTTCTCCAGACCGCCGCCCATCCGTGGCTAAGAGTTTTGTGGATATAGACAGACTCATCGGTGCTTCTTTGTCTGACTATGTTCGAGTTCATGCAACTTGTCCTGTGTTATTGGCGCGGACTGTCGCCTAACATCAGGTCAATAAAGAACCCATGCACCAATGGTGTTGGGGTTCTTGGTGTTATGCACAAATATCAAGAATCTTTTCCACCTTCACGGCTAGCAGTTTGGATGTAAAGAATTATTAAAAACACTGCGGGCACTAGAACGAACAGAATGCTCGCTACGAACCCTAGGTCATTCACTTGCATAGCAAGAAAGCCTCTCTTTAATTTTAGTTTTTAGTGAACAATTTTAGAATAGCATTATCGATGCCAGTGTTACCTCAAATTTTTTTTACGTTGCGTTGGTCTGAGAATTTAAATGTTAAGGTTTGGTTACTACACTGACTGGTCCGTTGACTAGGGTTTGACAGGCCAGGCGGTAGTTATCAGGTTTTTTCTTAAATTTGCGGTTCTCTACATCTGTGCGGGGGGAAAGATTTTCTATTCCTTCGACTATCTCCACAATGCAGGTGCCACACTGACCATTGCCGCCGCAATTTGTCATTTTACCAATAAATTTATATATGTCAATGCCATTTTGCATGGCTTTGAGCCGAAGATTAGCCCCATCCGCTGCTATTACTTCTTGGTTTTCTTTGACAAATTTGATGTTACCCATGGCTTATTTATACCTCTTTGACTGTAAGCGTTTTTTAATAAAGCTGATTTTGGCATAGAGCGCCCACACTATCTTACTTAATTTATGGCAAAATATTACAAAATACTAAGGGATATCAAGTTTAGAAAAGAAAAAACTGCCAAATAAATAGGACAGGTAGGATACCTGTCCCAAAAATTGGTCATAGGTTGGCTTACCTGAAACCAACAGCTGCTTGCCATACAAACGCCAGCAACAAGAAGAAGACGGGAATAATGGGGAGAACATCTACCAAAGGATCGAAAATTTGGTAAGCTTCAGGCAATTTGGCTAATAACAATGCTGCTTCCATGTTTGTTTAAATCCACCTATTTAACACAGACTTCATAATTGAAGTGTATCTTAACATGGTTTGGGGATGGGGTATTTAATATTTTTAGGCAGCAAAATTCTTTCCTGGGCTCCCATTCCCCATTTTCTGCCTAGTTAAGCCATTGTGCAAATTCCCTGGCAAAGCGATCGCTTAATATTGCTTCACGAATCTTCTGGGTAAAGCGAATTAATTCGGTAATGTTGTGAATACTCAACAACGTGTAGCCTAATATTTCCTGCGATCGCACTAAATGAGAGATGTAAGCACGGCTAAAATTTTGACAAGCATAACAAGAGCAAGTTTCATCTAATGGTGCATAATCTTCACGAAACTTAGCATTCTTTAAATTCCAGCGTTCCCCTTGCACAATTGCTGTACCGTGTCGCGCCCAACGGGTAGGAATCACACAGTCAAATAAATCTACACCAGAAGCGATGGCAATAGCCATTTCCCGATAAGTACCCACACCCATCAAATAACGAGGCTTTTCCGGTGGTAATAGTGGCGCTGTAGTGCGCACAATATCAGCCATGAGTTCAGGTGGTTCTCCCACACTCACACCACCAATAGCGTATCCTGGCAAGTCCAACTCAGCTAAAGCCTCAGCCGCTTGGACGCGTAAATCCAGATACACCCCACCTTGAACGATACCAAACAAAGCTTGATCACTGCGTTGATGAAAAGAAATACAGCGTTCTAGCCAACGATAAGTCCTCTGAGTCGCCGCTTGTACATCTTGGCGGGTAGCTGGATAAGGGGGACATTCATCAAAAGCCATGATCACATCAGCCCCTAGAGTATTTTGGATCTCTATAGAGCGTTCCGGCGTTAAATGAATAATTTGCCCATCATGAGGTGAGCGAAAAGTTACACCATCTTCAGAAATTTTCCGCATTTCGCTCAAGCTGAATACTTGAAACCCACCGGAATCTGTGAGCATTGGTCCATTCCAGCCCATAAATTTGTGTAACCCACCACCTCCAGCGACAATTCTCTCCCCAGGTTGCAGATGCAGATGATAAGTATTAGAAAGTATCATCTGCGCCCCAGTACTGATTAACTGTTCTGGAGTGACAGTTTTGACATTTGCCAGAGTCCCCACTGGCATAAATCTTGGGGTTTCCACAGATCCATGAGGAGTCATAAACACCCCAGACCTGGCTTTTGTCTGGCTACATTGAGCCAGGGATTGAAAAGAAAAATTTTGACTCAAGGTAAAAGTAATGCTACTGCGCTAAATGTATAAACAAAACCCCGAAATTCTGGCAATTGATTCTTTATGAACACTCAAGGACTCACAAATAAACCAGTACCAATTTTTTGAGTATATGCTAATCAAAAGGAGTCGGAACCATCATCGTCAATTTCTGCATCCCATTTAGCGGAGAAAACTTGCTCCATCATCGCTTCTATGGCGTTGAAATTCAAGTTGCGTTCTTTTCGCTCTTGTAAGGGAGTCGAAAGTGGAATCAGCCGTAAACACATATGTTCTTGGAACAAATCAAAGTAAGTTTCTTGTTGCGGGGACTGTTTAAGTTCGAGGTAATCAAAGCTATCAAGATTTAAGTAAAGCGCACAGTTAGCAACGACTGTAGACCTTTGCGGATTAACAAAAACTTCCATGACATCTCCTTCACCCTCGCTCTGTAAGCCTTCTTGGGTGTAGATATAGCGGACTCGCCCTAAATCAGACAGCAATCGTCGCATATCAAGCTTATTTACAATTATTCCCGTATTAACAATACACGGGGATGGTATCCTGGTGTGGGGTAGATGGTGACTCATAGGAAAATAGGAGATAAGCAAAGGTCAGGTATAAAAAAGCAAAAATGTGACTTTAACAGCTTGTGGCCTGCTTTTGAAAAAATATCAATTTTGGAGGGCTAATGTCTAATACAGTCTAGGGTAATTTATTAATTGCCGAATGCAAAATCTAATTCTTTGTTTTACTATTTTAGGTTGCTAATGTCACCGGTATTTCCTCACAGTCAAAATGTAAAAAAAGATTTTACAAGACTTGATGCTTTAAGCCCCGCACTTCAGCCGGGGAGACATAAGCCAATTACATCAATAAATATGTATTAATTAGGTAATTTCAGTATATTAAGTAATAGGATGAATCAACCTCAGTGGTGGAAAAGATTATTCTTTCATGTATTTGCCAGTATTACTTTTTATACAGCTATTCCTCTACCTTATATCAATGGGCTAGACTTCCGCAGAGCAGCGTATTTTGCCCCCCTGGTAGGGGTGATGATTGGCGGTATTTTGGGGCTATGTGATACCGCGATGAATTATCTAGGGATACCATTGCTAACTCGTAGCGCTTTAGTAGTGGTTATCTGGATTGCTATAACTGGAGGATTGCACTTAGATGGGGCTATGGATACTGCCGATGGTTTAGCGGTGGCTAACCCGGAAAAACGCTTAGAAGTGATGACGGACAGCGCTACAGGGGCTTTTGGGGCTATGGCGGCTATGGCGTTAATATTACTCAAGGCCACAGCTTTAATGGATATTGTAGACCACCGTTGGCTACTGCTGATGGCAGCTTGTGGATGGGGACGCTGGGGACAACAACTCGCCATCGCCCGGTATCCTTACCTCAAACCCACTGGTAAAGGCGCATTCCACAAACAAGCCATTCGTTCATATCCTGATTTATTACCAGGACTGTTTTTACTATTGAGCTTGAGTGTGTTAATGAGGTTATTCCATACCAAGTATCTATTTTTTGCCCTCAGTATGAGCGGGGTGGGAAGTGCGATCGCTCTACTGACCGGTTTATGGTTCCATTATCAATTAGGCGGACACACAGGAGATACTTATGGCGCGGTAGTTGAGTGGACAGAAGCCTTATTCCTCTGTGTTCTCACCATTTTTTAATTACTTCACCGCTTGCAGCTTTGTTACCTTCAGTTCAAAAAGTCCCACCCCAGTTTCCCCAAAGGAGCGGACGCGGATAATATACTTTCCTGTTTCCTGAATGCGGGTAAACAGTAAGGAATTGGTAGTACCATCAGGTCCATCATCATTTTCCGCCACTGTGGCTCCATTAGGTCCTAAGAGTGTAATGATGGTATCAAAACTCTCAGAATTCAAATCAATCACTAGCTTATCACCCTTATTCAGGTTGACTATATAATCCCGTCCAAAGCCACCTTGTCCCGTGGGGATATCTTTTTCTGAAAGGGTATCGGACAGTTCAGTACTGGGAGTTATAGGAATAGGATTATACAATTGGTTTTGAGCATATCCCACCGTTGTATTTATGCCCATGACCAACAAGGTGGTAGGAATAATCATTAGTTCTCTTAAACCCACCAGAAAAGCTTTACTAATCATTAGTGTTCTCACAAAACAGGTCGCCACATTTAGAATAGATGGATGAAAGTAACTTTATCTATCAACTTTGAGGTATTTGTCTTTGACGGCTGTAGCAACAGCGGCTAAACCTAAGACAGGAATACCATCCTGATTGAGTGTTTGTACAGCAGACCTGAGGGTGGCACCAGTGGTATAAATATCGTCAACTAACAATATTGGGACATTTACACGGCGACTGCTTAATTCAGTCCCAACGGCAAATGCTGACGCTAAGTTACTTTCTCGTTGCGATGCTGATAAACCAAATTGTGCCTCAGTTTCCTGCACTCTTTTTAAACCATTGGCTAGCAATTTTAACCCAGCTGTTTGACAGAAACTTTCAGCTATGAGTGCAGCTTGGTTATAACCGCGTTTTTTTTGCTTATTGGGATGGAGTGGTATGGGGACGACTACAGGGTGTGGTTTACTTTTCGATACATTTGATAATAACCATGCTTCGCCTAACCATTGACCTAACGGACGGGCAATTTGGGGTTGATTTTCATATTTCATCACAGCGATCGCTCGTTTGACAATACCGCCGTAGACTCCCCAACCAAATACAGGTATTGGTTGTTGCCATAAAGCAGTAGGATTCCTGTGCTGGCAGTTTTTGATTTGCTTAATACAATAAGGGCAAAATTCTCCAGATGTTGTTCTTTGGCATAAAAGACAACTTGATTGGAGAAACAGGTTGAGAAAGTTGTTAAAATTTTGCTTCCAGGTTGGCATTTCCAGAATGGGAGAACTTAGACTTTGATATGGTTAACTTTTACAGACAAAGTATAATTTTACTTGTAAAATTTATTTCATGGCATTTTATGCTTGAGGAGTTATAACCAGTTTGGCATCACTTAACACTAGGAAAGTGACCAGTCCATGTCCACAAGACTGATAACTTCAGTAGGAACGTATTATTTGACGATCCTAAAACTTACACAATCGTCTCACGACTTCAGCTACGTGAGTAAGGTTTGTAATGTTTAAGCTTTAAAAACCCTGCCAAGGTTGCCAGTAGCACTATATACTGTCTACCAGGACTGTAGATACCACTATTATCAGGCATTTTTTAGCCATTCACTAAACCATGAAACTTGAGGATATATATCAATTCTTTGAGGATCCTCCGCCAGCTTATCTCTGTCAGGAACTAGCAGTTTGTTACATTTTGTATGTTTTAATACAACATGAATCCTATGGCACTGAATTGATCCAGCGACTAGAAACTGAATACCCAGACTATCGACTTTCGGATACCGTACTTTATAGTGCGATCAAATTTCTCGAAGACGAAAAGGCTATTACTGGGTATTGGAAGAAACTCGACGGGCGAGGAAGGCCCAGAAGGATGTACGAAGTTTCTCCACAATGGCAAGAACAGTCGCAAAAGTTGGCCAATCTTTGGCAATATTACATAAAGGGGAGGAAAAATTCATGAATATTTGCTCATAAATTCAGTCTCATCCTATGAAAACAATAATAATTTTAGTTATGAATAATGCAATTGTGCCATCTACGCTCTTGCTCACTTTGTTGTTATCAGTGGGTCTATTTTTCTTTATTCGGGCCTCAACCAAAGACCGCACAACAAAAGCAGAACTTGTATCTGAACAAGACGAAGCTGCTTTAATGCCGAAAGTTAAGGAGTATTTTCGCCAGCGTTGTTACCAAGTAGCCGCCATAGATAGAGAAAAGAACCAAGTGATTTTCGAAGGTTTTGTTCAACCCAGCTTATTTTTAGCTCTGTTTTTAACCCTGTTAGCATCTGCTGGTATGGCTTGTCTAGCATTGGTTTTGTCGCTACTTTTCCCGAACTTTGGTAATTGGTTTCTGGGATTGATACTATTGTCACCTTTAAGCGGTGTATTTTATTGGCAAAAAGCTGGAAGAATTGAGAAGGTATCCTTGTACATAGAAGAAGCAAACCAGGATAAACTAGGGGTTATAAGTAAACTCACTATAATTGCCCATCGAGATGAACTCATGGAGTTCCAGAGGGCTTTACAGTTAGAATCCGCTGATTGATCACAGCAAGTAGGAAAAGCTAACCGGGATATAAGTCTTCCCTACGAAATTGTATCGCAGGGAAAGGATTATATCGGATTAGAGAGCCTCTTCGGCAATCCATTGCAGGAGAAGGCGACTCAACTCTCAGGGGATGTATTTTGCTCTATCTCACTCTCCTGTACAGCATTTGAATAGAAACAAACCTATACAAACCAATGTTTGAGCCGAAGTTAATTTCTCCATACAGTCGAATTAACTGGACTCCATATCGATGTACTAGCAACTTAGTCAGAAACTAAAAAAAAACGAAAATTTTTCATAAACTGAACCACTTTACCAGTTAAATGATTGACGGAACCCACATTCCAAATCTAAAGAGAACCATGAAGAATTCAGCGGCTAGCCACGGCCGCTGGCTCCACACCTGTCGGAGATTCTAATGACCGCAGACTGGGAAACAAGAAATGGTTTTCTTCTACGTATTGAGCACCAAACAGCCCCTTCTCTGCCCAGAAATAACGGTCTGTGGTATGCTCATTTCGCTTGACAAGTAGCAATGCGGGTGGGGCAATGCCTTCAGCTTGAATAAATTTTCTTGCTGCTGTGACAGGTTTTTCTTCGCCACTTTCAATGCTATATTGAGGCACGTGTTCTAGAATTCGTCGTCCTTCTTGACGACGACGACTTTTCCGCTTCCGTCTTCTAGCCAAAGTATTTTCCTCCTCTTTCAAGCTATAGATTGTAGTTATAGCTACAAAATCAGTGGCAATTATATAAGTTCTACTTTAAAATATCAAGAGTTTTTAAAGTTTCGATACACAGAAGTAAAACATGAAATTTGTAAAGCATATAATTACCTGGTGCACCCCATCACCCAAAAGATTTAGTTAAGCTTTATTTAAAGAGGGATAAAAAATAAAGTAATCCTTTTCTATCTTCCCTGAAATTCTGTAATCCTGAGCAAAAGCTAAAAAAATGTTAATGTCTGCCAGTTCAGATTTTGTTGCTCTATGCCGAGAGCAAATAGCACTGCTAGCCCAAGGGCTGGGAGCATCATTATGTGTTGTTTATCTAACAGAAGAACTGCTAGATGCTCCTGCTGGTAAAGCGAAACTCATTCCTGTGGTGGTTCACCCGGAGACAGCAGTATTACCTCGGGGGAAAGAAATGACTGGGGCAAGACTTGGGGATGTTTTGGTCAGACATGAGCAACAGGGTAAGTTATTGGCAGAGGGTAAGGGATCAAGGATTTCATTGGATGAGACAAGGAAAGCAGATGCACAAAAAGCAGATTTACACGAGGAATCTCGACTCAGTGAACACCAAATTGTCCTACCTCTGATTCATGAAGGGGTGATGATGGGTCTATTGATTACAGGTAGAGAAGATAGGGACTGGAATGAACAGGAACAAAGCGAAATTGAAAAAATCGTGCAAACCATAGCCATAGGGTGTTTCCTAGACCAACGTCGAGCCTGGTTACAGCATCAGCTACATCAACAACAAATTCTGCAAGCACAGCAGCGAGATTTGCTGGATAATTTACTACACCAGTTTCGTAACCCATTGACCGCCTTACGCACCTTCGGCAAACTGCTATTAAAACGCCTGCGTTCAGGTGATCCCAACCGAGACGTAGGAACTAATATTGTCAGGGAAAGCGATCGCCTCGAAGAATTACTTCGACAGTTCGAGCAAGTAATTGATTGGACAGAGGGGAATGTCGCGCCCTTGTCATTGCCTGAAAACGAAGTATTTGTGGAAGCAACTGTCGAAAAACAACCCAAACCGGTACTCTTATTGCCAGGAATAGGAGAGAAAAACATTGATTGCTTTGTAGTTGATTTATTAACACCATTATTGGTATCAGCTCAAGCAATAGCACAGGAGCGTCATCTAGAACTCATAACCGAAATTCCCGGTCACTTGCCCCCGGTAAAGGCTAATGTCAAAGCATTACCAGAAGTATTCAGCAATATTATTGATAATGCTCTAAAATACACTCCTCATGGGGGCAAAATAGTCATTCAATTAGGGCAGGAAAAACCTAATTTTCAGGGAATTGCTATTAGTAATACCGGCGCAGGAATTCCACCAGAAGACTTAGCCCATTTGGGAGAACGCCATTATCGGGGAGTGCAAGCCCAAAGTCAAATTCCTGGTAGTGGTTTGGGACTAGCGATCGCCAAACAATTAATAGAACAAATGGAGGGCGAAATGGAAATTTTCAGCCCTGCAATTAACTCGAGTCTGGTTTCACCCCATACACCGGGAACTACATTTATAATTTGGTTACCAATGACTAATCGCCAATGATTATCTCACCGAAACCGGAAAGTTTTGATTGATTGTTATTTGTAAATCCGTATCTGGGACGATAGAGATTAACTCAACGCTATTTCTGCCAAAGAACAGGCCAATCAAACCGCCGATAGCCGCACCACCTAGCACCTCTTCTGTAGCGATAGCGCCATCGCCTGTGACGGCAGACACCGCAGCCGCAGCACCAGCACCTAAGACACTATTACGGATAATTGTACTGGTGTTAATACCCTTTCTAATAGTTTCAGTTTTAGTAATTACTTCTGAAGAAGCGTTAATTTTATACTCCTCACCTGTGGTCAAAACTAACTTCTCCGCCACGAATTGAGAACCGCCTTGAGCAGGTTGGAGTTTACCGAAAACTTGACTACCAGCCGGAATGATTACAGTTCCTTGTCGGGTAATTACATTTTGATATACTGTCAGAGTCAAAGGCGCTGTTTCATCTTTGGTGACGAGAATTTTTTGCCCCTGAGCATACTTCACAGGAATCACAGTCCCTTGGGGAATAGTCACAGATATCGGTGTGGGGGTGGTAGGCCGAACAGCGACAATATCGACAATATAGGGAGAAATAATTGCGGAGGCTTGATTAGAACTAACCAACGCCTGATAGATAAAAGCTGCCACCTGTGCGCGGGTGGCGGTTACAGTTGGATTCAGCAACTGAACGTTAGGATAGTTCACCACAATTCGCCGCTCAGTAGCTGCAGCGATGGGACTACGCGCCCAGTCAGCAATATTAAAGCTGTCGTTGAAAATTTGCAAAGTAGTTTGAGTATTAATACTCGGAGAATAATTTAACCCGTTGGCTAAAGCTACCAAAACCTGTTGGCGCGGAATATTCTGGTTAGGCTCGAAGCGATTACCTGGATACCCTGTTAAGAAACCGATGGTATAGGCTTGTCGAATGGCATTAGATGCCCAAAAATTACTAGGAACATCCACAAAATTGATTGCTTGCCGTTGTGGTGCTTTTAGGAACGCATTGTTAATCATCGCGGCAAATTGAGCGCGGGTTACTGCTTCTTCGGGGCGAAACCTACCATCAGGAAACCCAGCAATTACACCTCGCCTAGACAACTCTTGGATGAACTGTGCTGCCCAATAGTTAGATGGAACATCGGAAAATCTCGTTTGAGCTAATGATGGTGTGGTTGTGATTAAGGGTGCTAGAGTGCCTAATATGAAGCTTACGGCTAAAAGTGCTGGGGTTCCAGATTGCCAAGGATTTAAATTCAACATTGCTTTTTACTGCCCTAAATTTCAGTTTTTCTCCTAGGTATTCAGACAATTTGGGTGATTAAAAGTTCCTGAACTGTTGATTTTTAATCCTGAGACTATTAACTATCATTTGTTCTTTGTAGTAATGGATATAAGATAATATGAGATAGGATTTATTATGCTGTTTGCATAAATTATGTTATTATTTAATCATGGCTAAATATAACAGCTAAAAATGAAGCGATCGCCTGCCATATATATTTGCACTGGCGATCGCTCATGGTAAATAATTAAACTCACAGATCAAATATAGTCAATCTTATTACAGGTTTATGACTAAATTGGAATTAAGTCGCAGCGTCAAATCTTGTTCGGGTCTTAAAACGAATGCTTCAACTTGTTGTTTCCGTAGCAATACACTAGCTAAAGCACCAGCAGCAGCACCTCCGAGAGGTTCTAAAACTTCAACTCTGCGGTTTCCTGTAATTAGTGAAATTGCAGTAGCGGCACCAGCCCCAATAGCAGCATCTGTTAATACTTTACTGCTATCATTTTTACTAATTGTTTCAGTTCTGCTAATTATCTGAGAGGAAGCATTAATTAATTGCTTAGGACGGCCATCAGTAAAGACTAACTCCCTGGCCACGAACCTCACACCCCTAACATTGTCATTGTTTCTGCTTCTGTTATCGAAATATACGGGTTCTAGCTGTCCTACAACTTCAGTGTTTCTGGGAATTAAGATATTTCTGCGATTATCGATGATGTCATTTGATATTTTCAATGTCAGGTTTAATGTTTCCCCGCGAACCACAACAACTCTTTCTTTTTCGTGTGTGACAGGAAGACTCACGTTAGCGTTACCTGGAATTGTCACTGTTCTGGTTTGCCCAATAGTATACTGGGCATTAGCAGGAGTAAAGGCCATCATTGGAGTAACAGTACTACTAATTGCCATTGCTACGAGTGCAGCGGTGTGATATTTCCATTGGTGAAGAGTATTCATAATATGCTTGTGCTTGATGTATGTGCTCTATGATCTGACGGGCTATTGATTATGATTGTTTCTGGTTGTGTTTTAATGTAAGTATAGTTATAAAGCCTTTTTCAGGCTCATGAAGTACACACCTATTCCCTATTCCCTATTCCCTGTTCCCTGTTCCCTGTTCCCTGTTCCCTGTTCCCTGTTCCCTCAAACTAAAAAAAATTGTACCTCACGAGCATGGGAAATGCTATAGATATCTCACCAATTGCAGCACTCTTCAAGTAAATAGAATACACATCCTCATATGATCAATCTTGTGGAGTGGTGAGGAAAGTCCGTCCTTGTATAGCGCAGATGAAATGCTTGTAAATATGCATCTGACATTCTTGATCACCAGATAAAAAAGATTGATTAAGATTTGGTAAAGGAAAAGGTTACAACCATATGAATACAACTCCCACAAGCAGGATGATTTTCTTTTAGGTCAAATGAGCAAAATAATTTGCCTAATATGAAAAATTGCGTCATCATATTGTTAAGTTTAGTAAAATTACGGACTTAAATACTACAATAGTAAGAAGCACATAGCTAAACTATCAAATAGTGCATCTGTACTGCCAAATAGGAAAACACTTAGATGTGGTGCTGTAGCCTCAATGATTCCAGTACAACTTATCCTCAAAAACTTTCTCAGTTACCGTGATGCAAGTTTAGATTTTAGCGGTTTGCATACGGCTTGTATTTGTGGTTCTAATGGTGCCGGTAAGTCTTCTCTGTTAGAAGCAATCACATGGGCAATTTGGGGTGAAAGCCGCGCTGGTGTTGAAGATGATGTGATTCATTCAGGGGCGAAAGAAGTTCGGGTGGATTATATTTTTCAATGTAACCAGCAAAAATATCGTGTGATTCGCACAAGAGTTAGGGGTGCTAGTGGTGTCCTAGAATTTCAAATTGAAACAACTTCTGGGTTTCGCGCCCTGACTGGTAAAGGTGTCAGAGCAACCCAGGACTTGATTTTACAACACATCAAGCTTGATTATGATACTTTTATTAATTCTGCCTACCTGCGTCAAGGTCGTGCTGACGAATTTATGATCAAGCGTCCCAGTGAACGCAAGGAAATTTTAGCAGAGTTATTAAAACTCAATCAATATGATCAACTCGAAGAAAGAGCAAAAGATGCATCTCGCCAGTTTAAGGCTAGGTCTGAGGAGTTAGAGCGTACTCTGGAGTCGAGTCAAATTCAGCTGCAAAAACGGGAAGTAACCGCGGACCAAAAAGCAAAATTGGAAACTGAACTTAATCAACTGCAACAATTCCAGTCCTTAGAGAATATTCAATTACAAAGTTTGCAAGTTATCCAGCATCAGCGCCAAAATTGGGAGCAACAACTTAATTTTTATAGGCAACAACAGCAAAATTTAACTCAAGATAGCGATCGCCTACAACAGGAACAATCAGCAATTCAAAGTCAGCTGTCAGATTTAGAAGCAATATTAAATCAGGAAACCGAAATACACAATGGCTTTAGGCAGTATCAAAATCTGGAGTTACAAGAAGAAGCCTTAGCAACTAAGTTTCAAGAACACACCCGCGCAACGGTACTGCTGCAACAAAAGCAACAGCAATTAACTAGCCAAATTCACGAACTAGAAAGGGAACTACAACAAGTTGAAGGACAATTAGTAGCCTTAGAACCCCAAGAGCGAGAAATTCAGGAAACTCTTCATAAATCTGGTGAAGTAGAAGCTGCTTTAGCACAACTAATATCCGCCCGTCGGCGTTTAACTCAATTGGATCAACTGCAAATGCAAGTTTCTCCTTTGTTACAACAACGGCAAAACCTGCAAAGTCAACTGGATAAAGTTCATGCTGGGGTTGTAGCACGTCTGGAACAGTTACAAGCTAGAGAAAACCAACTAAAAAGCTCCTCACAACGTCAACAGCAACTACAACAAGCGGCCAGAGAGTTAGAAACCCAGATTTCGCAAATGGAGAAAGATAAAGTTTACCTGCAACGAGTACAGGAAAAAGGACAGGAAAGACGGCACTTTATGGAACGTCTGCAAGGTCAAGAACGGGAATATGAAAGATTATTGGGGGAGTTGGAGCAAAAATTGCAAATGCTCCGCACCCCTGATGCAATTTGTCCCTTGTGTGAGCGTCCTTTAGATGAACATCACTGGAATCGTGTCGTAGATAAAACTAAAGATGACTACAAGGATACTGAAGACCAGTTGTGGGTATTCCGGGAACAAAAGGCAGTATCAGATCGAGAAATTCAACTACTGAGACAGGAATATCGGGAAATAAATCATAAATTGTCCCCTTATGATAATCTACGAGAACAAAGAGGTCAGTTAGCTGCACAACTGCAATCTATTAAGGACACTGAGCAAGAATTACAACAATTAGCTACTAACAAGCAGCTTTTAGAGCGATCGCTGGAAGTGGGTGATTACGCCCCAGATCAACAGGCGGAACTGCGGCAATTAGATGAATATTTACAACAACTGAATTATAATGAGCAAGACCACGCTCTGGCTCGCAGTGAAGTAGAGCGGTGGCGGTGGGCAGAAATTAAACAAGGGCAAATTAAAGACGCAGCCAAGCGACAAGCGCAAATAGCCGCCCGCAAACCAGAATTACAAGGGAATATTGCCCAATTACACACTAAAATCCAGCAGGATAAAACTGATTCTGACTGTGCGAAACAAATTTCTCAACTTGAGCGTCAGATTGCCGAAATCGGTTACAGTTCAGAGCAACATAACAGCCTGCGCCAAGCTTTACGCCAAGCTCAATCTTGGCAATTGCGTTATCAGCAACTTTTATCAGCCCAGCAGCAGTATCCCCAACTCCAGCAACGATGGCAGGATTTAGACGCTTCTAGGAGGGAAAGATTGCAAGAACGGGAAAAACTCCTGACCCAAATTGCAAATATTACCGAACAGTTAGAGCAATCAGCCAATCCCACGGAGCAAATAAACGCTTTAGAGCAGAAAATTCACACACGCCGACAAGAACTTGATGATTACATATCACATCTGGGGCGTTTAGAACAGGTGATGTTACAATTGGAAAACCTGCAAACCCAGTATGAGGAACAACAGCAGGAACTACAAACTTGTAAGCAGCAACAACGAGTTTATCAGGAATTGGCGCAAGCATTTGGTAAAAATGGTATCCAAGCAATGATGATTGAGAACGTCTTACCTCAACTGGAAGCTGAGACCAATCAACTGTTATCGCGGTTGAGTGCTAATCAATTGCACGTACAATTTATTACTCAAAAAGCCGGGCGGAGTAGTAACGCCAAGAAGAAAAGCGCCAAGCTGATTGATACCTTAGATATTTTAATAGCTGATTCCAGGGGAACACGAGCCTATGAGACTTACTCCGGTGGCGAAGCGTTTAGAATTAACTTTGCTATCCGTTTAGCCCTAGCAAAATTACTGGCACAGAGGGCTGGTGCAGCGTTGCAATTATTAATTATAGATGAAGGCTTTGGTACACAGGATGCCGAAGGATGCGATCGCCTAATTGCCTCCATTAATACTATCGCCTCTGATTTTGCCTGTATCCTCACAGTTACCCATATGCCCCATCTTAAAGAAGCTTTTCAAGCCCGCATTGAGGTGAATAAAACTCAGCAAGGTTCCCAGGTAAGCTTATCAATTTAACTCTGAAAAATTTCTGCCCACACCCCTGTGCCTAAAGTACGAGAAACCTAACTACGTTGCTGTTTCTGCCGCGGTTTTCAGCATTTTCATGATAAATTAATCAATTCGTTCCGTATTACCTATTCTTACCCAACCTTCCTGTTGGCTTTGAGTGCGAATTTTTTGCCATCTTTTATCCTGGCTTTCTTCCAAGATAATCAGTTCTTCATTCACCCCCACCCCAGCCACACGGGGAGCATCCAACGTTGGTTCAGCTCGCACACTTAAGCCTTCAGTCCAGGTCACACGGCCTCGGTAAGCTCCCGGTGGTAATGTTTCCGTGGGAGTTTCCGGGGGCGTTTCCGTAGGAGTTGGTTCGGGGGTGGATATAATATTTACCTCAGTTGTTTGAGGAGCTTCTTGTGGTAAAGACGTACCGTCATTTGCAAAAATAGGTTTAGGCGGGGGGATTAAATTTCGATTAATGAAATAAAATGCAACGGTAACACCGCTACCGATTAGAATAGCGATGGCCATGACAAAGCCGAGTATCAACTTAAGTAAATTAGAAAGCATCCTTATCACCTCATCGTCAATGGTCAATAGTCAATAGTAATTCATAATTAAATATTGACCACTCCGATAAAAAATGTACTGGAGCAGCCAGTGTAAAATTATGGTAACTTGATGATAAAAAAAAGTGAGTGCCGCCTTACTATTGCTAATTATTCATGAAGGCTTTGATACACAGGATGCACAAAGATGCGATCGCCTCTGACTTTGCTTGTATCCCCTACCTAGCCTGATAGAACTTCCCGACGATAAGCCCATCGTGCTAGCACCCCTGCAACGACTGTCCACCATAGTAACCACAGGATATGAACTAGGGGGTGGTTGTCAAACTTAAAAATATGTTGGAAATTGACTTGACCTATCCAAGCGATTAATTGACCGTAATGATAAGCAGGGGAATAAAGAACCAATTGCTCAAACCAAGGTTGAGGAGACAAACTGGTTTTGGTTGGGTTCCATCCTACTGTTAATCCCACGAAAGCTATAACTATCAGACTCACCCACCGGACAGACTCAGATTTAAAGAGATACCCCAAGGTGAAGCTGAAAATAGCAAAGGGAACAATGGCTAATAGTAGGATTACACTTAACCAGAGCATCCAGGGTTCAAATGCTAACGCTGGTTTGTGATGTACCAAACTCTCCACTTCTGCGGTAATCAGAGATAATCCACTTATTGTTAAAGCCAGCAATGAAAAAATCCCTACTTTGGCTGCAAGATAGGTTGTAAAGGGTAGTGGCGTGATTCGGATGAGTTTTAACCAACCGCGATCGCGTTCTGAGGCAATTTTCAAACAGAACTGAGCAATACAAAGATAAAGAATCAAGGCACCTAAATAAATTGATACATTGGATTGGAAGGATTCTTGGCTAGTTTTATTAGAGTAGCCAATGGCAATAGCTGAAATAGCACTCCCCAGCACAGTATCGATTTTCCGAAAACCTTGTAACATCTCAGCATAGAACTGTCCCCAAAAGGCTTTGGAATTGCTGATAAAATTGTTTTCTTGATAGTCACTGCTAGCTGGAGAATGTTGCGGAGAATTGTCTGTGCTGTTAACAACAGCTAGAAGGTCTTGATAGCGAGGTGAGGAAATTTCTTGAATTTTTCCATGACTTGGTTCTAATATCAGTTCCCGTGTCACTAAATCAGCAATTTCATCACAATCTTGTTGACTATGGCTAATGGCGATAATGGTTTTTCCTTGGCTATGGAATTCTCGAACTTGCTTCCAGAAATTTTCACGAGCCTCTTGACTAAGATTATTAGTAGGTTCATCAAGAATGAGTAAATCTGGGTTTCCCACAATCGCTAATGCAAAATATAAAGATTGAGCTTGTCCCCCAGCTAAGGTGGTTGCATAATCGTTTTGTTTTGTGTCTAAACGCGATCGCTTAATGGTATCTTCAAGTTCCAGGGGTTGGGGATAGTAACTCCGAAATAGCTGAATAGTTTCTTTGACAGTCAGATATTCCACAGGTTTTGCCCGTTGTAACATCGTCCCCAGTCTTAAATGAGATTTCGGATCTTCTGGTGATTTACCAAAAACTTCAATAGCCCCCTGATTGGGAGATTGTAATCCACACAACAAGTTTACTAAGGTAGTTTTTCCAGAGCCATTATCCCCACGCAGTAAAATAAATTCTCCGCACAGAATATCTAGGTTAATATCGTCTAAGACGTTCTGCTTTTTTTGATTAATCACATAGGTTTTTGTAACATTCCGCAGCTTGATAACTGATTTCATGATGATTATTGAAAGAAATTAAGAAAATCAATTTTTTCGATAACAAACCAAATTCCTGCTCCTGCAAGTAAAGCTGGTACCACTGGAATTCCTAAGAAAGTTATTAAGGTTAAACTGACTATTCCAGCTATTACCATTATGGGCGGTGGAAATGGTGGTGGTGGTGGGGGACAATTTGAGTTAATGCAAATTTGGTGAGGAAGTAAAGCTAAAAACAAAACAAAAATTGCAATTCCTCCCACAATTTTGACTAAGGATGGGGGAAGTCCGAATATTTTTTTTTGGTTTTCCATGATAAAAATGTTCATCAATTTACATTTTCAACGAACCAGCAATATCCCCAGGCTACCGCACTTCCGATACCAACTGCGAATGGCGGGGGAACCGTTAATGCAGTTACGCCAACGGTAGTGACGCTTCCAACGATGGCCGCGTCTTGTGGACTACACAAGGGTTTCACCTCCACACTGGCCGTATCTGTTTTACTGGAATCAGCAAAGGATTTCACGGAGATATGTGCTGTACCTTTTTTTTGTCCGGTAATTACACCATCCTGGTTCACCTCAACTATTTTGGGATTATCGGATTCCCAGGAAAGTTCTTGATTAAAATCCCCTTTTCCTTCCAACTTGACTTTAAATTGAAATTTATCACCGTTTATTCCCAGTTTTTTTTCTCGTGGTTCCAAGTGGAGACCCGTGATAATGGGTTCTGAAACTTTTAATACAAACGCAGTAGACTTGTTGGGATCTAAATTCGATATCCCAACAATCTTGGTTGTTCCAGGATTGAGCGCTAATAGTTGACCTTGGCCAGAAATGCTAGCAATAGTGGGAACCTCAGATGACCAAGATACGGTGTGATCGGCTGGAGTACAGTTACCTTGACATTCAACATTAAATTTTACCGTACCTTGTGTGCCCACATAAAGCTGCTCTGGTTTATTCACCAATTGAATGGCTTTGATTTGAGGTGGATTTTCTAAAATCTCTACCGGGATAGTCTGGGTGAGTCGTTCATCTTTGTTCCACACTCCTGTGATTTCAGTTTTTCCGGGTTTTAAGGCTTTTACCTGATTAGAGCTATCAATTTCAAGCAGGCTATGATTATTAATCTTCCACGAGAGAGATTTATCTTCTAACCAGCTAAGACCCTCAATTTTGACTTCTAATTTACGGGTTTCGCCTGCTTTGATCCGTAACTGTTGGGGGTTAACGGCTAACTTGGGTAAAACTTCAACTGGAATACTATAGGCTGGTAGATTGTTTCCTTTAGATTGATTTTCTTGAATACCAAACTTAACCTGCACTTCAGTTTTTCCCACTGACCTAGCTAGAACATGAGCTTGATTATCTTGTTTTTGGATTGCTACATTGGAGTTACTTGAACTCCAATCAAATTTTGGGGTATTGGAACCAATATTGCGTATTTGAGCGGTGAGGGTGGCTTGCTCACCTAATGTAATCTCTAAATGTTCAGGGTGAACAGAAGTTATCCAGCATTCTGTTTGTTGACCTTGCTGCCACCATAGGATAGGATCGCAGCTCTGTTGAGAAATGATAGTGTAAGCTACTAGAGATACTGTCCAGAGGATAAATATACCAATAAGTATTCGCGATCGTCGGAATAGACTCTCCAGAAAATTCGGCTTAACCGAAGAACTTGAGGGAGCTTGAGAAGTCATGAGAAACTCTCATTATTAAAGTTTGCATCCACAGTTTGATTACATTAGGACTTACGCAAGATTGGACTAAAAACCTGCTTCTGATGTAGGGGTGATTCATGAATTACCCCTACTTTCGTTCTGTTTTGCGTAAGTCCTGTACATACCATATCATTACTTGCTGTATCAGGCTACTCTTAAATTTCGCAGTACCATTGTGCTAGGTTTTCCGAAAGATTCCGAGTAAATATGTAAAAAAATATGACTTTATTAAGTAGGGTTTTCCATTTTCAACCCAAGGTTTCCAGGTAAGTGTATGCCTATATATATACATCCCCAATAAAGAATGTGGAGGGGTGCCATTAAAATTCTGTACAAACGTTGGGAAAAATTATTAAGTAGGTCAAAATTCAGCAACGTAAAATGTGGATAGGGATTGCTTCACTCCACTTCGTTCCGTATGGCTAACGCCAAGCTTCGCTAACGCAATGACGTTTTATCTTTAATTAAGTACGTTGACCTACTTAACATCCGAATGATTAATTACGTAACTTACCGAAAGTATCACCCAAAATATTGTGTTTCGAGGCTAAACGCGCCCTCCCAGATGCAGCCCATTCTTGTAATTGTTGAATTTGTTCCACAGCTGTTCGCGCCAGGGGTATAATCTGGCTGGCAGCTTCGAGAATATCATCAGTAGTAAAATCGCGGTTTTGACTAAATCCAATGTGCATTGCTTCAATCAAAGTTTGCTCAATTTCGGCTCCTGAAAAATCCGGTGTTTCATAAGCTAGTCTGTCAATATCATAACCTTTCAAGTTATGGGGACGCAGTCGGGATAAATGAACGTTAAAAATTGCTTTTCTTTCATCTTGAGTAGGTAAACCCACAAAGAAAATTTCATCAAATCGCCCTTTACGCAACATTTCTGCTGGTAGGGACTGGATGTCGTTAGCAGTGGAAACAACAAATACAGGTGAGGTCTTTTCAGCTAACCAGGTAATAAAAGTACCGAACACACGGCTAGTAGTACCTGCATCACCTTTACCACCCAGTCCGGAAAAAGCTTTATCAATCTCATCAATCCACAATACACAGGGGGCGAGGGCTTCCGCTACCTGAATCATTTGGCGAGTCCGTGATTCTGATTCACCCACTAAACCACCAAATAAGCGCCCCACATCTAAACGTAACAGGGGTAAATGCCAGTGATGAGCGATCGCTTTTGCTGTTAAAGATTTACCTGTTCCTTGAATACCTAACAACATTAAACCACGAGGGTGGGGTAATCCGTACTGTCGCGCCTTATCAGTAAACGAGCCTCCCCGACGCAGTAACCAATCTTTGAGGTTATCTAGTCCCCCTATATCAGAAATTTGCTCAGTGGCTGGGTAAAAGTCCAGGATTTGGGTTTGGCGGATAGTTTGGCGCTTTTCCTCTAAAACTAAGTCTACATCCTCTGGTTGTAATTCTCCATGGGATGCGATGGCTCGAGCCAAAACCCGCCGTATCCGTTCCATGGACAGACCTTGACAGGAACGCACCAAGTCATCGATAACTTTCACCGATAGGGAATTATTACCAGTGCTTTGTACTAACCTTTCCACCTCAGCTTTAATTTCCGGCGCTGCGGGTAAAGGAAACTCCACCACCGTGAGAACTTCGGTTAAATCGTCAGGAATAGCAACCCGGGGCGACAGCAATACCAGATTTTTCGGTTGGGACTTCAGGAGTTTAGCTAAGTTGCGAAGTTTGCGGGCGATGGCCACATCATCTAAAAATCGATGATAATCACGTAAAATCAAGACAGCAGGGGCAGAAGCTGGCAACTTTTCCACAAATTCCAAAGCTTGCAACGGGTTACGCTTGCCAAACCCTGTATCATTGGGGTTTCCCTGGTAGCCATCCACAAAATCCCAGGTGTATACAGGACGGTTTCCTTGGTTTGTCGCTTCTTCCCGGATTGCGGCTTCTACCCGTTCCTCCTCATAAGTGGGGATATAAATCAAAGGGTAGCGCGCGCGTAGCAACAATTTAAATTCTTCACGAAAGTTCATAATTTTTCAAAACTTAAAAATATTTATTTAAAAAACCCGGCTCTCAGAAACCGGGTGTATTGATCAATGTCTTAAGTTAGGATGAACTAATAAATCGTTTTTCAGGCTGATCACAAGCACTACAACTTAAAACATTTACTCACCCCGGAAGTTGCTTTTTTAACGCTTCCAAAGAAGCCCAACGACTATCAACAGGTTTGTCTGAACTATCAACCTTACCAGTCAAAATACCCGGACAATTGAGGTTACAAAGCTGGCGCTGAGGCAATTCCAAGCACATCTGCTCATATAACCACTCACTCGGATAAAAATAACCATCAGGTGAGAGGGTTTCCAGCAAATCTTCCATCACAACTTCCCTCTCTAAAGGTATATCCTGTATTTGATTAGCGGCTTCATCTAACCAAATAACTTCTTTGGTATTCACTATTAAACGATGGTTATATTGCTGCAAACAGCGGTTACAAGTACAAGTAACAATTGTTTCGGCTTTGCTAGATACTTCTAAGTAATTGCCATGATGCTCTATCCGCAAGCGACCACGAACAGGTGTTAAGCTTTCCAAACCGGGGAGAAACTCTTTAACTTCGATTTCCTCTCTCCGCTCCGGCGCTTTGGTAAGTTGCGGGATAAAAATTGCGTCCATAGGATTTTGATATAATCACGAACAGTTATATTTTGCTGTCACAAAAACCATAAAGCCGTCCCAGAAGGACGGGGTTTTTAACCCAAATTTCTCATAACTCTGTTTTAGCTTTTGAACAGAAGAGAAATTTTGTATTTACAAGGTTTTTATGATATAATCCGTTTTTACCTGATTATTCAACTGTCGGCGCTGGACAGACCACCAAATGACGGTGCGGCTCTCGTCCACGGCTAAAAGTTTGCAAATCTGCAAATTCTTGGAAGAAAGAATGGATTTGCCGCCTTTCAGCTGCACTGAGAGACTTTATTTCTACTTCCATACCGGAAGCGCGTACTTCCTCTGCTGCTGCTTGTGCCAAAGCGCGAATTTCCCCTTGTCTTTTGCTGCGGTACCCATTCAACTCAATGGTATAAGAGGCTTGTGACCCTGGGGGCTGGTTGAGGTTTAGCACCGAGTTGGCTAAATACTGAATCGCATCTAGCACTGAACCATTAGCGCCAATTAAAACTTGGATTTGTTTCTGGGTCAGGTTAGTTTCATCAATAGTCAACCAGTAGCTATCTATTTCTGGGGAATTGTCAAATTGAGAGCGGTCAGTTTCTAAATTCCCTTGAATCTCCGCAGGTGTTCCTGTTAGTCCCAGCAGGGTTTTTAACCACTGCTGCCCTCTGTGCATCCCACTGTCAAGCATCATCAACCTGTAGTCTTTTTCTTAGAACTTTTGGGCTCAAATGGTAAACTTCTCTGTTCTGCTGCGGCTTCTTTCTCTTGGGTGGCTACAATTTCCTGTAGTCCCTCTGGTAGAGGTTCACGGGAGAGAATATAAGTTTGGGCAGTTTGGAAAATATTACCAATCACCATATACATTAATACCCCAGCTGGTAGGGGGAAGAACAAAAACATTCCAGAAAATATAACTGGTGTGATTTTGTTAACTGTATCTTGTTGCGGGTTACCACCACTAGAATTCTGCCCGGAAATCATTTGGCTGACATAAAGGCTGATGCCAAAAAATATGATCATCGAGACAATATCCCAGTGGACTTTACCATCAGGATCTATAGCACCAACTCTACCCAAAGCTTCTATAAACAAAAATCCTTTTTCTGCTGCTAGTCCGGGAATTGAGCCTTGAATGGTCACGTCTCCTGGTTCCAAGGCTTCTATATTGCCCTGGGCATCTATTTTGACCCTCTCTTCCCCTTTCATGACTTTCCATTGAGGAACCAGGTTATTTTCTGGATGTTCTGCTAAAAGCGTCTGAAATGGTTTGCCCTCAAGAGTTTGATATTGGATCTTAGTTTTTTCTCCTACGGCTAATTTGTTACCCCCGGGTAGAATGGCTGTGATCCGAAGGTGTTCTCCATCAGCAATGTAGATGTTTTGGGGAGCAGTAGCAAAGGCCTGGGGTTGAATTCGCTCAATTTGTTCAGCCGGAAAAATTTGCAGGTTAACGCTGTAGTTGGCACCAGCAAAAGGTGAACCCCGCAATGTGGCAAACAGCGCTAATAATACTGGCATTTGCAGTAATAGGGGCAGACATCCTGCTAATGGGTTACCAAATTCTTTTTGGACATTGACCATTTCCTCTTGCTGCTTTTGCTGATCGTCCTTATAGCGCTCTTTAATTTCTGCCATCCGCTTCTGCATCAGAGGTTGCACAATTCGCATTTTCCGCATATTACGAATTGAACCAGCACTCAGGGGATAGAGCGCGAAGCGGATTATCAATGTCAAGGCAACGATCGCCAATCCATAGCTAGGCACAATCCCATAGAAAAAATCTATGATTGGCAGCATCACGTTGTTTGAGAGAAACCCGATACCAAAATCCATTATTCTGAATTCAACCTGAGTTACTGTAAACTAATCTGAATGTGACATACTCCTACACTTTTGTGCAGGCTGCCCAGAGAATCCCGCTGTTGCACAGGAGGCTCTCGGCTCCAAGAACGGAATGCCATCCCGCTCTATTTTTTATATTTATAGCTTACTAGATTAAAGTAAATGTTACCTTCGCTAGTCCCTACTATTTTGTAGAAACGCGACGAATCGCGTCTCTATTACTCCCTATTGCTTGTTAGCGGCAGCGCTATATAGGGGATTTTTAGCTTTAACTCTTTCATTGATGTAGTCATAAGTCTGGCGGAAATTAGGAACAGCCCGCATTTCTAGGCGACTACCATTTCTGAGGGTTAATACCATATCTCCCCAAAAGCCAATTCCACGGGGAATTTTGACAATTTTCACAATCTCTGAATAAATGATATCCGTGCGATCGCCTCCTCTCCAACCTCCCGTTACGGAAATCCGGCGGTCAGTGATGCGGAAACGTAGCCATAATGCTCTGACAATGGCTCCCACAGTCAATGGTAGCCCGACAACAGTTAGTCCAATCAACACATTGAGGATTAAGTCCCCGATGTGGGGGCCTCCCTCATAATAAACTTCTTCACGAATGCCCATCAAACACCTCAGCTTTTACCAACAACTCTTTTAATTCTTGCAGAAATTGCTGGCTTACGCACTGAGATTCTGCTGCTGCTGGTTTGACAACAATGACTAGCCGCCAACCTGGAAACAATTTTGGCAATAGCTCATGCAGTGCAGCTGTAATCTGGCGTTTGATCCGATTACGAATTACTGCTTTTTTGCTGACTTTTGTGCTAATGGAAACGCCAAATTTTGTGCTCGATAGTGGCTGCTCACTGATTACAGTATCCAAGGAAGGCTTTTTCAAACCTGAAGGTTTTAAAGCTCTCAATGTGAAATGAGAACTGTGACGACGAATTCCTTCCCGGAAAACTGCTTGGAAATCTTTTCGAGATTTTAATCGATTTGCTTTGGGCAAAGCCACATCTGGTCTTCTTGAAATTTCCTAAACGCTCAGACGATGACGTCCCCTTTTTCTTCTGGACCGGATCACATTTCTTCCTGTTGGTGTCTGCATCCTAGCCCGAAAACCAGAAGTTCTTTTTCTTTTACGGCAAGTGCCGCCCAGGGTCCTCTTCATCCCGTTCTCCTCTTAGGCGATTTTTATAAAAAGTTACAATCGCTTACTATATCACTTCCAGAACTAAAAATGATATTTTTTTTAAATGTCCTCAACAATTAATCAGGCGGGTTAATGAAGACCATCGTTGATAATTAAGCAAATCTGTGATATCTTCCGTAGCGTAGCCATACCCGCCCTTAGTAAAAATCCTTGCTTAAGAGATACTCAAAACCCAGGTTCCCACATAACGCTCTAAGGGTAAATCTCCAGGAGAGAGAATTTGACAGTTAAAATAATACATCCCGCCAAAACTCGGTGTTTTGACATCTGACAGGACTAACTCAACTTCTCCTCCGGCTGCTACCGGCTTTTGGGGGAAAATTTCTATACGGCGAGCTTCTTTGTTCCATTTGACTTCATCTAGAGGAACTTTTTGACCTTTGACTTTGACCTCCACTTTGTTCGGGTCGAAACTTCCTTCGTAATAATCTGGGTAGCTAACCACAAACTGAGCTGCGGCTAAGTTCATTTTTTTGGCTGGTATTCGCAGTCTGAATCGCTCCCAGCTATTAGCTTGTCCGCCAAAGTCTAATCTAAAGGGAAGCTGATTTTCACTTTTAACGCCGCCAAATAGGGTCAGTCCCGGTAAGCCTTGAGCTCCAGTTATGACTGGAAACCCAGTCAACAAAGAGCTAGTGACGGCTAGAGCCGAAACAAGCCTCACAAGCAGTTGACGATCAGAACCGGGAAATTGTAAATTTTGCATAGTCTAGGCTTCCTCCACCAGAAAACAGGTTAGTGATATAAAGTAAGTCTTGAGTCCTCTTAACTCAACTTTACTACTGACACCCTGGTAATTGACGTTAAATTGAAGCAAAAAGTGCCATCACTCTTGAAAGCTTGAGTTTTACTCAAAATATAGAAATCCGGTTTGGTTTCTGAATTTTAGACTAAGTAAACTTGATTTTGTTGCTAAATATGTCTAAATACATCTAATTCCAAAGGTTTTGTGATAAAAACTGATCTATCTAGTCAGCGATTGGGCGGATCGCAGTGCTGGGGGTATTGGCCAATCAAGGGATAGATTGAGGAAAATGAGCTTGATTCAAAGCAGCAATCATTAAAAAATAACGCTAAAAAAATATGTAAAGAAAGAATACTAAAATTTTGCAATGCCTAAAACAAACTAAAGAGAAAGATGCAAAATTAGTAATCAATTTAGGATTTGTAATATGTGAATCTATTTGTGACTATCGGCAAGTGTCAAATCTGCCAGGGGCGAAGTGAGGCTAGAACACAGAAAAGCAAAAGTATTTAAGGGTTTATCTACCAGGAAAAGCCATCTCAGACAGTGACGCCCAAAAAAGAGGTATTTATCTCCAGGAGATTTCATGAAAATAGCAGTTGCTAAAGAAATTGAAGTTTGTGAACGACGTGTGGCATTAAATCCTGACACCGTTACCCGGTTAGTGAAACAAGGTTTGGAAGTATGGGTAGAAAAAGGTGCGGGAGAAGGCTCTTTTTTTAGCGATTCTGCCTACGAAGCAGCAGGAGCAACAGTTATAACTGATACAGCTAAATTATGGAGTGAAGCAGATATTGTACTCAAAGTTAGCCCACCAAAAGAGCGAGAAAATGGCGGCTCAGAAATAGAGTTACTGCGACATGGATCTGTGTTAATCAGTTTCCTTAATCCTTTGGGAAATCCCGCGGTAGTACAGGAACTGGCAAATCGGCACATTACAGCTTTGAGTATGGAGATGATCCCCCGTACGACCAGGGCGCAAAGTATGGATGCTTTGTCTTCCCAAGCTTCACTAGCAGGATATAAAGCCGTATTAATTGCGGCTGCTGCATTACCTAAATATTTCCCGATGCTGACCACAGCCGCAGGCACTATCGCCCCAGCTAAAGTATTTATTATGGGGGCTGGTGTAGCGGGATTGCAAGCGATCGCCACAGCCAGACGCTTAGGTGCTGTAGTAGAAGCCTTTGATATTCGTCCCGCAGTCAAAGAAGAGGTGCAAAGTCTGGGGGCGAAATTCGTCGAAGTCAAACTGGAAGAAGAAACCACTGCAGCAGGCGGATATGCCAAAGAAATTTCCGAAGCTAGTAAACAACGTACCCAGGAAGTTGTGGCGGAACACGTGAAAAATGCCGATGTCGTGATTACCACCGCCCAAGTACCCGGGAGAAAAGCACCAAGACTAGTAACAGAGGAAATGGTAGCACAAATGAAACCGGGTTCAGTAATTGTAGATCTAGCAGCCGAACAAGGGGGTAACTGTGCTTGCACCCAAGCAGGTAAAGATATTCTCTGGAATGGCGTGACGATTATTGGCCCCATCAATTTACCCTCATCAATGCCAGTTCACGCTAGCCAGCTGTATTCTAAGAACTTAACATCCTTGCTGCAATTATTAATCAAAGATAAAACTTTACAAGTAGATTTTGCTGACGACATCATTGATGCGGCTTGCATTACCCACGCCGGGGAAATTCGCAATCAAAGAGTGCAGGATGCGCTAAAAGCTTTGATCCCTCAAATCGGCACTTAACTAACCGCCCCTCAAAACCTATCTGTGTGCATCTGTGGTTAAAAACAGGAGATTTCAGTTCATGACCGAAGCATTACTCGCTGCTTTATTTGTATTTGTTTTGGCATCCTTTATTGGCTTTGAGGTGATCAACAAAATCCCACCGACTTTACACACCCCCTTAATGTCAGGCTCCAATGCCATTTCTGGTATTGCTGTATTAGGGGCAATTGTAGCTGCTGGTGCTAAAGATACCAGTATATCAGTAATTCTCGGTTTAATTGCTGTGGTACTAGCGACAGTTAACGTTGTCGGTGGTTTTCTCGTCACAGATCGGATGTTGCAAATGTTCAAGAAAAAGGAAGTTAAGGCGTGAGCGATTTTCTACCAACTGGGATTCAGCTGACGTACCTGGTCGCTGCATCATTATTTATCCTGGGTTTAAAGAAACTGGGTTCCCCAGCTACAGCACGTAACGGTAACGTGATCTCGGCTGTGGGGATGCTGCTGGCCATTGTCGCCACACTGTTAGATCAGCAGGTACTCAACTATGAGATGATTTTAGTGGGCTTGGCTATTGGTGCCGGAATTGGTGCGATCGCTGCTTACAAAGTCCAAATGACGGAAATGCCCCAAATGGTGGGTTTACTCAATGGTTTAGGTGGTGCTGCTTCCGCACTCATCGCCGTTGCCGAGTTCTGGCGGTTAATTGGCAATGCCCAACCCATACCTCTAGATGTAAACATTTCCATTTTACTGGATGTATTAATCGGTGGTGTCACCTTAACGGGTAGTTTTATCGCCTTCGCCAAATTGCAAGGTTTAATCAGTGGGTCACCGATTAAATTACCTTTCCAGCAACCATTTAACCTCTTCCTACTGGCTGCTTACTTAGTAGGCAGTGTCTATTTAATCATCACACCCGACAGCCTACCCATATTCTTCGCCGTGGTAGGAGTTTCTCTAGTATTGGGTGTTATGTTCGTCCTCCCCATTGGTGGGGGCGATATGCCTGTAGTCATTTCCCTATTAAACTCCCTATCTGGGATAGCAGCCGCAGCCGCAGGGTTTGTGGTCATGAACAATATGTTGATTATCGCTGGCGCACTGGTGGGCGCATCGGGGTTAATCCTCACCCAGATTATGTGTAAAGCGATGAATCGTTCATTATTTAACGTGCTGTTTGGTGCCTTTGGTGGGGAAGCGTCCGCTCCTAGTGGTGGCGGTGCTACAGGTGCTACAACCAATCAAACAGTTCGTAGCATTGACCCCGAAGAAGGAGCAATGATGTTGGGTTATGCCCGTAACGTGGTGATTGTCCCTGGTTATGGTATGGCTGTTGCCCAGGCACAGCATACTGTAAGGGAATTAGCAGATCAATTAGAACGCATGGGGGTTGATGTTAAGTATGCTATTCACCCCGTCGCTGGTAGAATGCCGGGGCATATGAATGTGTTACTCGCAGAAGCCAATGTGCCTTATACCCAGTTGTATGACATGGATGATATCAATCCCCAATTGGAAGGGGCGGATGTGGCTTTAGTGATTGGTGCTAATGATGTGGTCAATCCAGCAGCCCGCAGCGATACCAATAGCCCCATTTATGGTATGCCGATTTTGGAGGTAGATCGGGCAAAGCAGACAATTGTCATTAAGCGTGGCATGAGTACGGGTTTTGCCGGTGTAGATAATGAATTATTCTACAAAGAAAAAACTACCATGCTGTTTGGTAGCGCCAAGGATATGGTTTCTAAGTTGGTTTCCGAGGTAAAGCAGCTTTAAGGACTATTTTCAAGGGTGAGCTTGCCCTGGGAGGTATGATGTTCCTGGGGTAAGTCTTTTCTGCCAAGACGATTTCACGACAGATAAATCTAATATGCCTAATGATAGAAGCTAATCAAAATGTAAAATTTTGAAATTGAACTAAGTCTCGATGACCAAAAATGCCCGATAATCAATATTGTTGAATTTGTCCGCTGACACAGCACATTTCATCTGGGTGAGGTAAATCAATAGCTGGCAAAACTTCGCCGTCAGCGCTTAGTCGATAGCTTCTGTGGGCTAGCCATCAGCTTGCCCGCAACACTACAGTTTTACCAGAAAATGTGCTGTCAACCCACTAGATAAAAAACTGCACAAGATGGATGGGTCCAATTTTATGGATATGAGAAAAATTTAGATTTTGATTTTCAACATTTGTTTGTTGAAAACAACAAACATTAAGTAATCAGGGTGTATCATTAGTCAGTATATCTATATGTTATCAAAACAAGAACGTCAAATAGATTTTTTAGGTAATATCCCTTTTATATCAGTTCATATTGGTGGATTATTGATTTTTTGGGTAGGTTTTAGTTGGACTGCTTTAATTACTTGTTTATTATTATGGTTTGTGCGGATGTTTGGCATCACCGCTGGATACCACCGTTATTTTTCACACCGTACTTATCAAACAACACGTTTTTTTCAGTTTATTCTGGCGGTTTTAGGTAATGCTTCGGCGCAGTTAGGCCCATTATGGTGGGCTGCACATCATCGTCATCACCACAACTATGCAGATACAGAACAAGATATTCATTCCCCCGTTGTTCATGGTGGCTGGTGGTCACATATTGGTTGGGTAGTCTGTCCTCAGTATTCTCAGACTGATGAACGCAAAATCCGAGATTTTGCCAAATATCCAGAGTTACAGTATTTAAACCGGTTTCATATGGTGGTGCCTATCTTGCTAGCAATCGCTGTAACTGTCATCGGCATATTGTTTCAGATTTATCTTCCTGGCCTACAAACATCTGGTTTGCAGATGCTTATTTGGGGGTTCTGTTTAAGTACTGTCCTGGTTTATCACTCAACTTTTACAATTAATTCTCTCGCCCATATCGTTGGTTACCGTAGTTTTAATACCTCGGATAATAGTCGCAATAATCTGTTTTTAGCTTTAATTACTTTAGGTGAAGGTTGGCATAATAATCATCATTATTATCCTGCATCAGAACGTCAAGGTTTCTATTGGTGGGAAATAGATATTACTCATTACATTCTCACCCTATTATCATGGATGGGAATTGTTTGGAATTTAAGAACTCCTCCTCAAACAATTTATGACCAGTCTCATAGTTGAGCTAAAAAGTAGTAGTACCGCGGCGCGAAAGTCCAAATTCAAAAGGCTTTTTTTTGGGATGTGATACTTCCACAAACTTAGATAGACGCATAGGAAAGGGGAATGGGGCGATCGCTAAAAAATGGTGTAGGAACATGATCAAATCACGTCCCTACAAATAACGAATTATCGTCGTTTGGGAGAAGTGCGTCGCAGTTCGCGTTTTTCCTCTTCTCGGCGACGTCGATCGCGCCAATCTGCTAAGGTCAGATAACCAACCCCACCAGTCACCGCTACAAGCAGCAGCAAGGCCAGTAAGGCCAAAATATTTAGGAATGGATTTTCCACGATTCCCCTATAGTCCGTTACGTCCCCACACTACCATCGCAATTGACCAGGTAAACACAACCAAAAGCGATACCCAACCAAGTGTTAAAGTTGCCATAGTCTTACACTTTCTCAATAATTACAAAACGTCTCTAATACCCATAATAATGTCAAAGGGCTGCATAAACAAAAGCCAAGGAAACTTCAGATATGCAAACGATGGCCGAACGCCTAGAATCTCTCAAAGCTGGAATAATTTCGGCTATTTCCTTAAGTCTTGCCTTCCTAATTACCAGTCTGGTAAATACTATGGTGTTAGTACAGTATTTTCCCACACTGGCAACTCTATATACAAGTATAAATTTCCCTTGGTGGCTCAGTGGCGGAATCGCCGCCTTGTCTGGTTTCCTCTTTGGTGTTACCTACCGCTACATTATCCGCACAGATCAGAATCCCCAACTAAAATCCGGTGCTGTACTGGCTTTCGGTTTAGTGCGGGGCTTAACTCAGATCAACTCTACACAAAATATTATACCTGATTTAGTCCAAGCCGGGGAAAGTATACTTTGGTTCGCCATGGGCGCGATCGCCCTTGATACAGCTATACAAATCCGCTGGGTGAAACCTTTCCCCTCCACAAATGATAGGGAGCAACTAAACTAAGATTCATACACAATTTCTGTTCCCTCTTCATAGCGATCGCCCCTTAATACAGTCAACCGTCAACCGTCAACCGTCAACCGTCAACAGATGCAAACACCCAATCAGATTAAAACCCCCTCTTTTATCCAAAAAATACAATGGGTAGCTGACCCTGTAGGGTATATGGAAACAGCAGCTCAAGAATATCCCGATATTTTCTCCGCCCAAGTGGTGGGGTTTGGTAACAACCTGGTATTTGTTAACCATCCCCAGGGCGTGCAAGAAATTTTAACCAATGACCGTAAGAAATTTGTTGCTGCTGGGAAAGAAAATAGAATTTTACAACCCTTACTAGGTGACTATTCGGTGATTATGCTGGAAGGCGATCGCCATCGTCAGCGACGAAAATTAGTCATGCCATCTTTTCATGGCGATCGCATGCGAAACTATGGTGAAATCATCAGGGAAATTACCACCAAAGTCTGGAGCCAACTCCCCACAAACCAACCCTTCACCACCCGCACCGCCACCCAGAATATTTCCTTACAAGTTATCTTACAGACCGTCTTCGGTGTCTATGAAGGAGAACGCAGCCAACAACTGCTAAAAAATCTCTCATTAATGGCGGATATATTTCGCTCACCATTAACTTCTAGTTTTCTATTTTTCCCCTCTCTGCAAACAGATTTAGGACCCTGGAGTCCTTGGGGTAATTTTTTACGCAATAGACAAAAAGTAGACCAGTTAATTTACGCAGAAATCCGCGAACGCCGACAACAAACCGATGAGAATCGTATTGATATTCTCTCCTTGCTCATGTCAGCAAAAGATGAAAACGGTAACTCAATGACAGACCAAGAGTTACGCGACGAATTAATGACCCTGTTATTCGCCGGTTATGAAACCACAGCCACCGCCATGGCTTGGGGATTATATTGGATTCATAAACACCCCGAAATTAAAGAAAAACTGCTCCAAGAACTGCATACCCTGGGTGATACACCAGACCCCATGAGTATATTCCGGTTACCTTATCTCACCGCTGTTTGTAATGAGACATTACGGATTCATCCAGTAGCTATGTTGACATTTCCCAGAGTAGTCAAAGAACCTGTAGAACTCCTAGGATATGCTTTAGCACCGGGGACAGTATTAATGGGCTGTATGTATCTCATTCACCAACGGCAAGATTTATACCCCGAACCCAAGCAGTTTAAACCAGAAAGATTTCTGGAACGTCAATATTCCCCCTATGAATTTATGCCTTTTGGTGGCGGTGTCCGGCGCTGTTTAGGTGAAGCCTTAGCCGTGTTTGAAATGAAACTAGTATTAGCCACCATCTTATCCCGCTATGAACTCGCACTAGCTGATACCAAACCAGAAATACCCCAACGTCGGGGTGTAACTTTAGCCCCCGGTCGTGGGGTGAAGATGCTGATCAATGGAAACTAAAAGCTGCCTGGATTAGCACTTTGTAGTACCCACGTCCCCACTCGCTGGGGACATTAATCGAATGGAAACTGTTTGATTCATTTATTTACATCGCACAGTTTGATAATGTCCCCACTCCCTGGGGACATTAATTGAATTAATACTGTTAACCTCGGTGGTTGAGCGCAGTCTAAACCCAAAACCCGGTGGTTGAGCGTAGTCGAAACCCAAAACCCGGTGGTTGAGCGTAGTCGAAACCCAAAACCCGGTGGTTGAGCGTAGTCGAAACCACCTTACTCAAAGAACTAATTAACCTCGGTGGTTGAGCGTAGTCGAAACCCAGCGCAGTCCAAACCCAGCGCAGTCGAAATCAGCATTATTCAGAAGATTCCATACGAAAATTTTTATAATGTGATTCATTCTGACATTCAGCCAAAACATGAACACGATCCCAACTGCTATTCATTAAAGCAATCTTCTTACCTCGACTCCATCCCAGAACCTGCTTTTCTCGTTCAAAAACATCAACCAGATTATCAAAATGTTCAGCATAAACTAACTTTACAGGTAATCGATTTTTCGTATAATTTGCACCCAAACCATTTTGATGTTCCCATAAACGACGGGGTAAATTTATTGTACTTCCTGTATAGAAAGAACCATCAGCACATTCTAGGATATATAGATAAGGCATTATGATAAACTCCTGATGATATAGACTTCTATTGTTCCCTTCGACTTCGCTCAGGGAACATAACCCCGCTGGTTGAGCGTAGTCGAAACCCAGCGCAGTCGAAACCACGATCGCCCCAACAATCTCGAAAATCGCCTGGGGTTCTGTTAACCTCACTTCCTCCCCCTTCTATTGTTCCCTTCGACTTCGCTCAGGGAACATAACCCCGGTGGTTGAGCGTAGTCGAAACCCAGCGTAGTCGAAACCACGATCGCCCCAAAAAGCATAAGCACGGGAAGCATTATGCAGCTACATCAACATAATCACATTCGGTTTGCGGTTGAGGAATGTTTAATCCATCTTCTATTAATGCTTCTAAGTGAAAAGCAATTGCTTCTTGAATATTTTGTTTAACTTCTTCTATTGTGTCACCAACACTCACACATCCAGGTAAATCAGGCACGTAAGCAGAATAGTTTTCTGAAGCTTTTTCAATAATAATTGCATAACGCATGATCATTCCTCCAATTGTGCTTGTTTAAGAATACTTTTAAGAGTGCCAATTCCTAAATCTTTGGAATGTTTACCGGGAACAGTTACTGTTCCCAGTTTATTAGGGTGTTTATATTGACGATGACTTCCTTTAGTTCTCGACAAATACCATCCATCTGCTTCTAATATTTTGATAATTTCAGAAACTTTCATTGTTTATTTTATCATTTTTCACGTTTTTGTCTCGGCATAAAAGAATCTTGCCGATATATAGAGACTTGACCAAATTAGAAGTATACACTATGATAAAACAGTATAAATGGATGGAATAAAGCTTCTGCAATTGATACTCTCCAACTAAGGGGGATGGATTTACAAGGGTTTATTCGTAAATTAGGAAGCGTTAAGGGTTTCAGGTGTTTCGTTGCGATCGCCCTGATTCGATATAATGGTATAAATACTATCAACAACTCTTGACTATGCAGATTAGTGAAGAAATCACAATCAAAGTGAGTCCTAAAGTTGCTCAAGCCTATCAAAAAGCAACGGAACGGAAAAAGCAATCTTTGGTAATGCTAGTTAGTTTATTTTTACGAGAGGATCTGAATGAGGAAGTTTATTTTCTTGGTAAATTGATGGATGAAATTAGCGATAGAGCAGTTTCCACAAGGCTTGACACCAGAAATTTTGGAAACAATTCTGAATGAATAATCTCCCTAAATATGTATTAGATACCAATATTATTGTTAGTGCTTTATTATTTAAAAAATGCAGAATTAATCGTGAGTGGAGATGAAGATTTGTTAATTTTGAATCCTTTTCAAGAAATTGCTATTGTGACAGTTAGACAATTTTTAGAGATGGAATAATCTGGGTTGATATTGGATTTTGTTGATTCAACCAACCGAAAAGCGATCGCCTCTTACACATTATGTTCCCCAATCCTTCCGGTGTTTCCTAATATAAAAATTACCTGTTTAATACTTTCCAAACATCCTCTTAGGCGATCGCCTCTAGGTTAATATATATGCTGATTGAGCGAAGTCGAAACCCGGCGCAGTCGAAATCCGGTGGTTGAGCGAAGTCGAAACCCGGCGCAGTCGAAATCCGGTGGTTGAGCGAAGTCGAAACCCGGCGCAGTCGAAATCAGCATTATTCAGAAGATTACATACGAAAATTTTTATAATGTGATTCATTCTGACATTCAGCCAAAACATGAACACGATCCCAACTGCTATTCATTAAAGCCATCTTCTTAGCTCGACTCCATCCCTGAACCTGCTTTTCTCGTTCAAAAACATCAACCACATTATCAAAATGTTCAGCATAAACTAACTTTACAGGTAATCGCTTTTTCGTATAATTTGCACCCAAACCATTTTCATGTTCCCATAAACGACGGGGTAAATTTATTGTACTTCCTGTATAGAAAGAACCATCAGCACATTCTAGGATATATAAATAAGGCATTATGATAAACTCCTGATGATATAGACTTCTATTGTTCCCTTCGACTTCGCTCAGGGAACATATTGATTTCGTTGGTTGAGCGTAGTCGAAACCACGATCGCCCCAATAATCTCTAAAATCTCCTGGGGTTCTCTTAACCTCACTTCCTCCCCCTGATATTGTTCCCTTCGACTTCGCTCAGGGAACTTAACCCCGGTGGTTGAGCGAAGTCGAAACCACTAAAATTAGCAACATATAATATTCTTATGCACACCCTAGCCTCTCGTATGCAGGCGGTACAATCGCCAATCATTCCTGTGGTTGGGGAATTAATCCAAAATTCCCCCGGTACCATTTCTTTAGGACAAGGTGTAGTTTCCTACAACCCACCACCAGAAGCCATTCAGCTTTTACCCCAATTCTTAGCAAATTCAACTAATAATTTATACAAACCAGTAGAGGGGATACCTGTATTATTAGCAGCGATCGCCCAAAAATTAGAAACTTTCAACCGCATTATTATTAACCAAAATAACTCAATTGTAGTCACTGCGGGCAGCAACATGGGGTTTATGAACGCCATTTTAGCCATTACTACCCCCGGTGACGAAATTATCCTGAATACACCTTACTATTTCAACCATGAAATGGCCATAACCATGGCCGGGTGTACTCCCGTATTAGTAGCAACAGATGAAAACTACCAATTACGTCCCCAAGCGATCGCCCAAGCAATTACCCCCAGAACCCGCGCTGTAGTCACAATTTCCCCCAATAATCCCACAGGAGTTATTTACCCAGCAGCCGCATTACAACAAGTAAATCAAATATGTGCAAATCATCGCATCTACCATATTAGCGATGAAGCCTACGAATATTTTACCTACAACGGCGTTAAACACATTTCCCCTGGTGGTTTTGAGGGTGCAACAGATTACACCATTTCTCTTTATAGCCTATCCAAAACCTATGGTTTTGCAAGTTGGCGGATTGGCTATATGGTAATTCCCCAACACCTACTAGTCGCAGTCAAAAAGATTCAGGATACAATTTTAATTTGTCCTCCTGTGGTTTCTCAGTATGCCGCAGTAGGAGCATTACAAGCTAAACCAGAGTATTTACATAATCACATTGGGGCAATTGCCCAAGTCCGCCAAATAGTCATAGATGCCCTCAACCCTCTAGCAGGTTTATGTAATATTACTCCTGCCGATGGTGCATTTTATTTCTTCCTCAAAGTTCATACCCACATGGATAGCTTTGATTTAGTAAAAAGGTTAATTCAAGAACATCAAATCGCAGTAATTCCCGGTACAACTTTTGGGCTGAAAGATGGATGTTATCTGCGGGTAGCTTATGGGGCGTTGCAAAAAGATACAGCTAAAGCAGGTATAGAGAGATTAGTAAAAGGCTTACACAGGATAGTCAGTAATACTTGACCTATCCTGCGCCTTATGTGTAATAAGTGTCTTTGTTTGGATCCTTGATGATTCCTTGCTCAGAGGCTATTGGCGAAGTTGAGACCCGCCAATTAATCTAAAGCAAATTCTACAAACTCTAGTTGTCCAGCTAACATATTTTTATCCACCGCCGACAAGGTTTTATTATGAGAACGGGGAGAATTTAAACAGCCACAAACTAACTGGGCGACATCTGCCCGGTGAATAGTGCCAACAATACGCGGATCTTCGGTTAAAATACCATTGCCTGTTGCCGGTTCCGATTTTAAGCCACCGGGGCGAATGATAGTGTAAGTCAGCCCACTAGCAATTAAATGTTGTTCGGCCTTGTCTTTTTCCACTAACACAGGTCCCAATGTTGCTAGAGCTTGGGGAGGTAAAGCACCAGCACTATTACCAGTACCAATGGATGAAATTAAAATAAACCTTTGTACCCCTGCTTTTACTGAGGCATCAATGAGATTTTTATTACCGAGGTAATCAGCCCTTTCACCCTCGGAAGGTAAGCCGCCAATGGTACTAATTACCGTTTGGATAGGTTCATCACCGAGTATGGCAGCTTCTACATCTCTGACATTTAAAGCATCTCCCATTATAGTTTTAACACCTATTGCTTCTAGTTCAGGAGTTTCGCTTCTTAGGAGTGCTTTCACCCGGAGATTTTGCGCCGTTAAATATTTAGCAATTTCTCGACCAACGCCACGACTTGCGCCTGCGAGAAAAATGTAAGATCCAGTGGTCATATTAAGGGATTATAAATTCACTTCCTCAGCTTACAATGTAGCGAACTCATTAAACGCCAAAGTTCACCAATCACAAGCACTATGGATGTGCCGACAACTACACGCACCCAGTCCATGAAAGACAAAGGTATTGTTCTAAAGATGCTACCACCAAACTGAATAATCAATATCTGTCCCACAAAAATAGTGATAGCGATCGCCACAAATGCTTTATTCCTAGACAACCCTGTAAAGGCAGACTGACTTAATCCCAAGCATCGAGCATTAAACAAATTCCAGAATTGTAACATTTTCCTTGCTCAACTATGGTACTGGGATAAATTTTGTAAGCAGAATAGGTTCCCTCTTCAATACTGTGATTTCTAGCCTCAGCTTGAGTTATTTTTCTAACTTGTTCCGCTGATTGCATATTTTTTCACCTTATCTAGTAGAAAGAAAATACATTTTATGAACTTTTGTAAGATAAATTAAGCTGATGTTTACAGCTTTTTATACTTCCTAATAGCGTTATTCATCAAGATAATTTGTTCAGCATGAAATGATGGAGGTATCAAGCTGTGAATCCTATGTTCTAGTCCATCATGCATTACATCTGTGGGTAATTGAGAGTGATCTAATCCCAATGTATGACCAATTTCATGGGTAATAGTATTAGCAATCAAGTTAGATAATTGAGCCAAATTTAGACTTGCTTCATGGGAAACATGAAGTATTTTGTCTAAACGAACAAGAGCAATAGTAGTAACTTGCTGATGAGTAAAACTAGCAATTCCGAGATAGTCAACTGGTTGCTGGTCAGCTAATACATGGATATGGGTGAAATTATCCCCCCACTCTGTTGAATCAGGATGTTCTGAGGTCAAAAACACATTGACACTCCTAAAAGCACTAAAGACCTTAGCAAGAGCATCTGTCATAACTGCTAGTATTGTGCTATTGTCCTCAATGTCAAGAATCACTCTGGAAATATCAACCAAAATACAATGGCGAATATCGCGATTGTCTTTAGCTATTAACCATCCACAATAGGGACACACTAGCCAACTTGTTTGAACACGAGAACGACAACCTTGACAGTGAAGCTTTGCAGGTCTATCAAGGTTAATTCGTTCCCAAATCGGAACTTTCATCTGAGGATTTGTCTTCCTCAGATTTAGACGTTCATAAAGAGACATTTTACTTAGAACCAGCTACCCAACTAAAGCCAAATCCGTACTTTTTATCTGCTGCTTCATGACCGCTAAAGTACTTTTCTGCTTTCAAAATTACTATTTGAGAGCCAATATTACTAATCACAGCCGCAGCGCAAAAAGGTTTATTCACATCTGGGTTATTGAGTTCCAAATAAATCTGTTCCCCATTGCTAATTTTGAAGAACATTCGCCCACCCACAGAGCTAAAATCACGCGCACCTTGATAAATGAGAGCGAAAAACATTACTCTTTTAATGGTGTCCGGTCTGTAAATAAACATATTTTCACCATCTGCGGCTACTCCGGTGCGGTCATCTTTATCTAGAAAAATATAAGGAGGGGAATCTTTTTTACCAAAATTTCCCCCCAAAGGTTGAATGACTCCTTTCTGACCATCTACCGTCTCATACATACATCCCAAGTCCAAGTCAGGAGGACTATTAGTACTAAACAACGTGCTAAGGAGACCAGGATTTTGAGTAGATTTTTGATTCCAATTTAGGTTGACATGAACCGTTAACTGGTTAGATACACCTGTCTTACTTAGGTCTATTTTGTGGGAATCACCACTTTTTTTAAGAGTAATAGCCATGATTGTATAATTCTAGATATTCAACAGTAAGACCTGATCATGTCTGCTAAACCGTTGACAGTGATCCCATTGCCCACAGCTGCCATTTTCCATTCATTATCGTGTCGATATACTTCCGCCAATATCATTCCTGTCCTCCCCTGATAATCTCTACCTGAGAGGTTATATCTAGCCAGTTCTTTGTTATTATCTGCATTGACTAAACGCACAAAAGCATTTTCAACTTGGCTAAAGTCCTGTTTACGGCGAAGGCATTCATAAATATTGATTACGAACACCAATTTAGCAATCTGGGTTGGTATCCGAGGTAAGTCAACAATAATCACCTCATCATCCCCATCACCTGCGCCAGTTAAGTTATCCCCTGTATGAATGATGGCTTTTGACGAATGCTGAAGATTCCCAAAGTAGACAATATTTTCTTTACTGGTTAACTTACCATTGGCATCTAGGCAAATTACAGAAGCATCCAAATCATACTGAGCACCACCTGCAAAGTTACTAAAAAACCCACCCCCGGATGTTTTTGCTACATCCCAGCCTAGTCCACACCTCAACTTAGTCAGGGTGGGAGCTTCCTTAGATAGAGAAATTCTCTGTCCTTTTTGTAAATTAATTCCCATATCTCATCTCCTAGCTATAACGATCTAATAATGCTTGTAAGCCACCTTGATAACCAGATCCGACTGCATTTAAACGCCACTCTCCATCTTTGCGATAGATTTCAGCCATAATTAATGCAGTTTCAACAGAGTAATCCTCAACTAAGTCGTATCTAACTACTTCTTGATTAGTCTGAGCATTAACGATACGAACAAAAGCATTTTGAACCTGACCAAAGTTTTGACCTCGTTTTCCGGCTTCATGAATAGTTACCGTAATCACAATTTTCTGAATATCAGCAGGAACCTTTTGCAGACTAATCTTGATCACTTCATCATCACCATCACCAGCACCTGTCAGATTATCCCCTGTGTGTTCTACTGACTTGCTTACATCTGGGCTGGTCTGGTTATTGTAAAAAATAAAGTGGTTGTCAGATATCAACTTTTCGTTACTGCTGAGTAGAAAAGCTGATGCGTCTAGGTCAAAGTTATAGCCGGTGTCCGTTGGTTTCACATCCCACCCCAAACCAACAAATACCTCGGTAAGTCCCGGCGCAACTTTTTCTAGTGAAACCCGTTGTCCTTTTGTTAACGTAACTGCCATTTTTTTTGTCTCCTGAAATTCAACTTTTAACGAATAAAGTACAGTGCCTAACTTCTCATAGAATTGGTATGACCAACCATCTTACTGGGGTAAATGAAAATGCTGACTTTTCCCCCAGTAAAATGGTTTTAGCCTTCTGGAGAATTACCTAGTTGTAGCGATCAAGGAGCGCCTGTAAACCACCTTGATAACCGGATCCGACTGCATTTAGACGCCACTCACCATCTTGACGATAAAGTTCAGCCATGATCAATGCTGTCTCGATGGAATAATCTTCTGTAAGTTCATAGCGGACAGCTTCTTCTTGTGTCTGCTCATTGACAATACGTACATAGGCATTTTGTACTTGACCAAAGTTTTGATTGCGTTTTTCTGCCTCATGAATAGTCACAGCGATCGCAATTTTTTCAACCTCATCAGGTACTTGATTCAAAGAAACTTTGATTGTCTCATCATCTCCCTCACCTATACCCGTCAGGTTATCTCCTAGATGTTGTACTGCTTTATCAGCATCGGGACTTTTAGGATTGTTATAAAATATAAAATGGGCTTCAGATATGAGCTTATCATGAGAATTGAGCAGAAAAGCTGAGGCATCTAAATCAAAATCTGTGCCGGTATCAGTAGACTTTACATCCCATCCAAGACCAACAAAAACTTGAGACAGACCCGGTGCAACTTTCTCCAGAGAGATACGTTGTCCCTTAGCCAGATTAATTGTCATTATTCAAGACTCCGTGATAATTCAGGTAATATGTAGTGGGAATATATGTATATTGGTGATTAGACAATATACGTTGTGCAAATAAGTTTATAATTGAAACTCTAAGGGATTCAAAGATAAATTTGAACATATTTCTCGCACAACTTGCTTCTCGGATTCATCGAAGTTATTATCAGCCGAACCGATGCTACAACATACTATAATCAATAATTTTGCAGCCTCGGAATCATTCTTGAACTTACTAATAGCTTTTAGTGCTTGTTCTTTACCAATATGTGAGTCAAACTCAAAACCACTCACAAAATAGTTGAATCTCTCAATTACATCATTCATCTCAAATACACGCAGTTCCTCATTTCTAGCAATAAAACCCGCCATTTTTTGTTTTTCCGTAGAATGAATATGTCCATCTGCTGCTGCTACTAAAGCGCATCCAGCAACAATAGCATCCATGAATTCTTTGTTTTTAAACCGCACAATAGAATCATGGAGATTTTTTTGTTGTTCTTTTACCCAATTTAAAAAAGTCACGACAGTACTCCAGTTTTACTTGATGTCCCTAAGAGGATGTCTGCTGCATTGCATAGCAACAGATGTCAATACTTTCAGTTCATCTATCGGAGGTAATCATCCGAATTGAAAGTTTTCGATGAAATGTATCATAATAAACCGAATTAATTTTGACAATTATGAGTATTGTATAAATATAATCATCTATCTAAAGATAGATATTTAATCAAAAGATGATAATATCGTCACCTAGCGGCTAAACCCCAAGATTGCTACTCGCGCTCTATGATCTATTATACATACTCAGGAAGAGTAACAAAAAATACTGTTATTTCTATTGAAGCAACTATACTTACATCTGTTACCAAAACTATTTCTGGGATGCAAATCATTGACCATGAGAAATTGATCAGCATCGTAACTCATAAATTCCAGATTGCTCTTGAGTAATTAGGTCGGTATAGCTTACCCTAAGTATGCAATATTATTGTGTCACACCCAATGCAGATGGATTGGATTAGCTTACTCAAAGCTCAACAAGCTGACTTCCTTCAACGTGTGAAAAAACCTAAAACTTATGATTTATCCTTGCTGGAAAGTCAAGTTAAAGCATCTCACCGTGAGAGAATAGTATTCTCTTGTGAGGAATTGCTGAAGATAACCGAATTTTCCCGTCAGCAAGCGGAAATTATCGCCAAAAATCCACCACCAACACCACCGGAATACCCCGACCCGGATGACTGGGGGATGACTTTTCCCGAATACTTCCAGAAGCAAGCACAAGAGTATCTTTTGCGAGAGCAAATTGTGGGGTTAGTGATGGCTGAATGTCTGGGTAAGTTAGTCAAAAAAATCCCACAGCAGACCTTGGAAAACATGGTGTTAGATGATGAGGGGAATTTGCGCGGAGAGAGCAAATTTGCTTACCTGTTGGCTAATAATCCTAATGTTAGTATTCAAGTTTACGCAGCTGATGGAGAAAGTGTTAATAGTATTAAGAAAAATAAAGTGAGGTGGTCAGTTACTCAGGATGATTTAAAGAATTATCAAGTATTAGTTTTTCTCTGTTTATTGCATCCGTTTACTGATATGAATTATTACCAAAAACATTCTATCATTGCGGGTTTTTTACCAACAAGCCAAATTCAATTTCCGGAGCCAAAACTGTATGTTACTCCCGGTCATTTCTTGTATGCGGGGGGTTTGAGTTGGTATTTAGAATCATTAGTTACCCAAGGAAATATCAAAAAACCCACACAGCCATTAGTTGAACAACAGATAATAGTAGAAACAGTGCAAACTTTGCCAGCAGAACACCCGCAAAAGGCAATAATTGGTGATTGGGAATGTTGGCAAACATTGAAAGGCCACACTAGAGGAATTAATTGTATAGCTTTTAGTTCCAGGTGTAACAATGGCACAACCTCCCCCATATTAGCAAGTGGTAGTTATGGGGAAACAAAGCTATGGGATTTAAGTAAGGGTGAATTAATCCAGACATTATCAGAGTATCCTTGGGTGGTTTCTGGACAGGTAGATATGGTAAATTCTCTAGCCTTTAGTCCAGATGGACAAACTTTAATTACTGGTGGTGCTGATTCCACGGTGAAGATTTGGCACGTAGGCGCATTAGATTTAATCGATATTCTGCACAAGCATAATGCTATGGTGCGGTGCGTTGCATTTACACCAGATGGACTGATGTTAGCAACGGCTGGGGATGATAGAAAAGTCTTATTTTGGGATTTGACCCAACGTCAGGTAGCGATCGCCTTATCTTTAGATGATACAGCTGCTCATTCCCTAGTTTTTAGTCAAGATGGGCAAATATTGGCTACAGGTAGCTACCGCAAAATCAAAGTTTGGCGGACTTCACAACCCAGCGGGTGGAAAACTCTCAAAGATTCACCACCCCTATACAGTCTCACCGGTCATTCTCACATCGTCTCTGCCATGACTATCAGTGCCGATGGTAAACTACTAGTCAGTGGGAGTTGGGATCAAACAATTAAAATTTGGCAATTGGAAACAGGGAAATTAATTCGTACCCTCAAGGGTCATAGAGATAAAGTGTATGCTGTAGCCCTGAGTCCTGATGGACAAATTATCGCCAGTGGTAGTGCAGATCAAAGCATCAAATTGTGGCATCGAGAAACAGGCGAATTGCTAGCTACTTTTAATGGTCATAGCCATACAGTTACAGCCTTAGCCTTCACAGATTCGGGTGAGATGTTAGTTTCTGGGAGTTTTGATCAAACAATTAAAATTTGGCAGAGAAGCTGATTGGAGAGGCATTTGATGGGTTGATGAATCAAATTTAGATGTATATGCAATCACAACGAATTTCATACTTAAGATACAACCCTAGGTAGAGAATGACAGATAGCCATAGCCAATAGCCTAGATACAACCCACTAACAGAGGTGAAGTTATGGCAGTATCTGCAGTTGATATTTCTAGAAGTCTCAGCGGCATAGATTTTCCAGCCAATAAACAGGATTTAGTCAACCATGCCAGACAGAAAAACGCCAGTCAAGAAATAATCAACATCCTCCAACAAATGGCAGAAAGGGAATATGGCAATATGGCAGACGTAGAACATGCCTTTGGTGAAGTGAGATAATTTCTCGCCTGGTCAGCAACAGTATGAAGAAAGCGATCGCCCTATTTCTAGAGCGATCGCTAAACAATTCACGCTAAAATCATTAAACCAGAAGTGATTGCATCAATGGTCTGTCTGCCAATAACTTACCGGTTCGTAACCACTCATCCAATTCATCTGGTGCTTGAACTTGGTTAAGGAACTCACGCAATTGAAGACCTTCCAGAATTTCCTTGTCCAATAATGCCTGTGCAGTCTCCTCTAGCAACTTGCGGTTATAATGCAAAATACTCAAAGCGATGTGATGAGCATTATCTAGAGTCAGCTTCACTTCCCGGTCAATTTCCTCAGCCACCTTGGGACTAATACTACGGCGGGGATTAGGGTAACCTTCCAGGAACTGCTGTTGAATCTTCTCAAAAGCCACAGTACCCAACTTCTCGCTCATCCCATACATAGTAATAGCTCGTTCTGCCAAATCAGTAGCTTTCTGGATATCATCAGCAGCACCAGTGGAAACCTTGCGCTCAATAGCTTCATTAAAATCTGCCATTAATACTGCTGGGCGATTTTGTCGGGTGGCTAACATTGCAGCTTCATTGACTAGGTTAGCTAAATCTGCTCCTGCAAAACCAGGATTTCGACCCGCAATAGTTGATAAATCAACATCATCAGCTAATTTCACATTTCTCGCATGGACATTCAGAATAGCTTCACGACCACTTTTATCAGCACGGTCAACCACAACTTGACGGTCAAATCGACCTGGACGACTTAATGCGGGGTCTACTATTAGCAACAAAAAATTTCACACAGCAACAATTTTGGCAGTATTGATCTCAAGATTTGTGTCTATATAGGTTTATTCTAGAAACTAAACCCAGTCACCTAATATCGGGTATACCCCACAGAGAAATGTGTATTGCCGTACTATTATGAAAAATAATTTAGGATTTGTAGCTAAATTGCTGGTACTTTCCGGTTTGCTGTCCCTATTGATTAAATACGCGGGACCGCATTTATCCATAGCCGCAACAAATGCCAATGCCCTGATTATAGTTCTGTTACCGAATGTAATGCTCGCGATCGCTTTATTTTGGAGATTCCAGTCAGTACTGAAACAAAATTAGTAGAAATTGGTAAAATCAGCTAAGGTAACAATGATACATCTGGGGCAGGCCTGTGAACCTTGGGCAATGGATTGGCTTAATCGCTATAGTTCTTTGTTTGTATATCTTATGGCAAATTCGGCAAGTGCTGTTGCTGATATTTGCTGCAGTGGTTTTGGCTACTACCTTAAATCGGCTAGCCAAACGTCTTCAAAGCTTAGGCTTGAAACGTGGCTTCGCTGTTCTCCTATCGGTGTGTATTTTCTTGGCCGGTGTAGTATGTTTTTTCTGGCTGATTGTTCCCCCTTTTGTGCAGCAGTTTCAAGAACTCACTTATCGGGTTCCTCAAGGTTTTGCTCTTTTTAATAGTTGGCTAAAGGAACTAGAAACCCTCGTTCCCACTCCACTGGTTCCCTACCTCCCTAATCTCAGTCACCTGATTGCACAAGCACAACCCTTTCTCAATCAGGTATTGGGTAACTCTTTTGCTTTTGTTTCTGGCTCCCTAGAAGTCCTAGTTAAGATGTTATTACTCCTAGTACTAACGGGGATGTTATTAGCCGAACCTCAAGCCTATCGCCGATTATTTATTCGCCTATTCCCTTCATTTTATCGCTCAAGAATAGATGGGATTTTGGACCAATGTGAACTTTCATTGGAGGGATGGATAACAGGTGCTTTTATTGCTATGAGTGTGGTGGGAATATCAAGTGTGATTGGCTTATATGTTTTGGGGGTGAAAGCCGCTCTAGCTTTGGGAGTTTTAGCAGGATTTCTCAATTTAATTCCTAATTTAGGTCCTACATTGAGTCTAATACCAGCAATGGCGATCGCCTTGTTAGATACTCCCTGGAAACCTCTGCTAGTGTTGCTTCTCTATTTTGTGATTCAACAGATTGATGCCAACTTTGTGACTCCCACTGTCATGGCACATCGCGTTTCCCTACTACCTGCTGTGACATTAATTTCCCAACTATTTTTCGTTACTTTCTTTGGTTTTTTAGGATTATTTTTAGCCTTACCTTTGACCGTAGTTGCTAAGATTTGGTTGCAAGAAGTATTGATTAAAGATGTTCTAGATGAATGGGGAAATAGTCTCGGACAAGAAAGTGAGTTAGTAATCATTTCGCCATCTTCTCTCTCAGATAATGATCCTAAGAAAGTAACTCAAAATAGCAGCATGGAACCAACAATTGATGAAATTTTACCAGCAGAAGAATAATTAATCATCTATATTTTATTTCCGGTTGATTTACGGCAGTTTTTATGTAGCTATTAAAGCCTTTTTCAGGCTCATGAAGTACACACCAATTCCCAATTCCCTATTCCCTGTTCCCTGTTCCCTGTTCCCTGTTACCTGTTCCCTCAAACTAAAAAAATTTGTACCTCACGAGCATGGGAAATGCTATTATATCTGAGTGTTAATCTTAATGTAATATGATAAATTTTGCGGTATATCCAGCCATTATTTAGCGAAATATGCTCTATTTACTACAAATGTTGCGCATCTGGGTAAACAGAAAATTTTATTAACTTTTTGTATGGTTATAGTAGCAGCCGTTACACTTTTACAAGTAGGACTTATGTTATTTATTATTGTTAATCCCTTATCCTGAATATTTTAGGTAACAGGAGCGGGAATATCCTAGCATTACCTCTCTACAGGAATTTATGCGTAGGATGAGATTTTATTTTTACTCTTATGTAGGGTTCTGTGTACTAAATTTGTAGCAGTTATATTCTAAGTATAATCACTTGAACAAAACGAAACTATTTCAGGAAAGGTAAAGTAGCCAGAAAACCTCTTCTGTATTCCCTTGTGGTCAGGATAATTTTTAATGCCTATCTAACTTGTATCTAGCAGAGAATGAAAATTTATCCACATTTATCGGTCATTGGTCAAAGGGTAAATCTGATGCACATCAGTATCTTCATAAACCATGAGGATGTAGTCTTCTAAAATTATCAAAATTAATCATATTTCGGAGTGTTTTAAATAACTTGAAAATAGGAATCTCATTATGCTTACTTTGTTAAAATTTAATATTTATCTCAAGAAAGTATTATGTATTTGCTGTATACATACACCGATGATATAATACTAAATATAATTGATATATTTGGTATTATATCCTGTTAAATAAGATGGAATAACTGAGTTGTACTATCAATTACTATGCTCTTACTAGTCAAAAATATGCTCAAAATCATGATGTTGTCGATATAAAAAATGACTTTGTATATAATATTATGTTCTAAATGAATATGTAATGAACCGTATTTTGTACAGTGACAGAAAGGAATTAAATTCACAAAACAACCATGTATACGCAGAATAATTAGCAGTATCTTCATCAAAAAATAATATATGTAGATAACTTTGTCAAAACTATCTGTTTCATAAAGATTGCACTAATTAGGGCTAAACATTTATGTTTAGTCTTATAGCCTCCGGAAACTGAGGTATATACTTTGAAAAAAGGAAAATAAAGCAGTGACGTACAACATAACAAAAACCGTTATGCATGAAAGCTTACAACTCGATGAAATAGTCGAATTTGCTGAAAATCCTGAACCACGTTGTCCTTGTGTGCTATTGCTAGATACATCAGGATCAATGCAAGGAGATCCTATAGAAGCTTTAAATCAGGGCTTGCTGAGTTTGAAGGATGAATTAGTGAAAAATTCCTTAGCATCCAGAAGGGTTGAAGTGGCGATCATCACTTTTGATACTAATGTGAATATAGTCCAGGATTTTGTCACAGCCGATGAATTTAACCCGCCCATTTTGACAGCCCAGGGACTAACGACTATGGGGGCAGGAATTCATAAAGCATTGGACATGGTGGAAGAGCGTAAATCTTTATATCGTGCCAATGGCATTGCTTATTATCGTCCTTGGGTGTTCATGATTACAGATGGAGAACCACAGGGTGAATTAGACCATCTCATAGAGCAAGCAGCGCAACGCCTACAAGTAGATGAAGCTAATAAACGAGTTGCATTCTTCACAGTAGGTGTAGAAAACGCTAACATGATGCGCTTAAATCAATTAGCAGTGCGAACCCCACTCAAACTCAAAGGACTTAACTTTATTGAGATGTTTGTTTGGTTGTCAGCCAGTATGTCCGCAGTTTCCCATTCTCAGATAGATGAACAGGTAGCACTACCACCCATTGGCTGGGGTACTCTTTAATCGGGTTAGCGTCGCTTACCGTAGGTATCGTGGCTTACATTCACACGAGCTATGCCTGAAAAAAAATCTATGAATACAACATTGAAACAGATATCTCATTGGCAAGTAGTGGCCGCATCTGTATGCGGTACAAGCCACATCAGAAATAAGCAGCTGTGTCAAGATGCTCACCACTGGCAGCTACTACCAGGTAATGTGTTGCTCACTGCTGCTGCTGATGGTGCAGGTTCTGCCAGCCAGGGAAAAGTGGGAGCAATGGTAGCTGTAGAAAAAGCAATAGAAACCCTTGCTATCAAAGAAATTACTAGAGATTCCCTTGCAGATGATGCAATTGTGCGATCGCTATTGAATGAAGCCTTACTAGCAGCCAAAAAAGCGGTAGAGGATGCAGCAAGAGCTGGCAGCAAACAGCCTCAAGATTTAGCAACTACCTTAATTATTATGGTTGCTACCCCGGATATGGTCGCAGTGGTACAAATTGGTGATGGTTTAGCAGTAGCCAAGGATCGCATGGGTAACTTAATGGCACTGACAAGACCTGATCATGGGGAATACATCAACGAGACGAATTTTTTAACTTCCCCTCATGCCTTAGATACAGCGCAAATCAGATTATGGCGTGAAAACATAGTTAATATTGGTGTCCTTACCGATGGACTACAAATGCTGGCCTTAAATATGCTTGTGGGTGAACCTCATAAACCCTTCTTTTTTCCCTTATTCGACTTTGTAGAGAATGCCGAAGATCAGACAACAGCCAAGGAACAGTTGGTGAGGTTTTTAGGTTCTGAACGGATTACCCAACGTACTGATGATGACCTGACCCTGATTTTAGCAGGTCTTAGGAGTGCTCAATGATCTTTTGTCTGAGTAACGTTGTGGTGATTTTGCGAGATTTGTATTTTATATAACCCCATTCATCGTAATTTTATCATGCAGGTCTTACGTTGTTTTCCCAAACAAGAAATTATCAACCTCAGCGTTAGTTTGGGGCGTGGCGGTGAAGCTTGTATCTATACAGTGCCCTCCTGTGGTGATTTAGTCGCTAAAGTTTATCACAAACCAACAGTTGCTCACGCCAACAAACTCCAGGCGATGCTGGCCAACCCTCCAGAAAACCCTACAGCTAGCTTGGGGCATATTTCCATTGCTTGGCCGCTGGATTTATTACGGTCAAAAGACCAAGACAATGGCATCATCGGCTTTTTGATGCCTCGCATTCGTGGGATGCGCCCCATTATCGACTTTTACAATCCCAGAACTCGTCGCGACCACTGTCCCTTATTCAATTATCAGTATCTGCTACGCACTGCTCGTAATTTGGCAGCGGCTTTTGCAGCTTTGCATAATAGTGGATATTGCGTTGGTGACGTCAATGAGTCAAATATTCTCGTTAGCGATACAGCACTGGTGACCTTGGTTGATACTGACTCGTTCCAAGTGTACGATCCTGATCAGAATGTTGTTTATCGCTGTCCTGTAGGTAAACCAGAGTTTACCCCACCAGAACTACAGAATAAAATTTTTGCTCAACACGATCGCAAAGTGACCCATGATTCCTTTGGGCTGGCGGTGTTGATTTTTCAACTTTTAATGGAAGGTACTCACCCCTTTTCGGGAATCTTTCAAGGTGTTTCTGAGCCACCACCCTACGAAGCCCGGATTGCTGCGGGACATTTCACTTATAGTCAAAAGCGTCAAGTACCTTATCTCCCCACCCCCATCGCACCCGCTTGGGAAATGCTGCATCCCAAGTTGCAAGAATTGTTTTTACGTTGTTTTGAAGATGGTCACGATCACCCACATCTGCGCCCCAACGCCCAAACTTGGTTATCAGTTTTAGCTGAAGCAGAAGATAGCCTGATTACTTGTACTGCTAATCCCCAGCATCGCTATAATCACCATTTAGATAGTTGTCCCTGGTGTAAACGTGCTTTGCGCTTAGGTGGACGTGATCCATTTCCATCACCTAGAGCAGTAGAAAATCGCGAACATCTGCGCCCGCGATTTGTACCTAAAAGGCGTTACGCCCAGCGTCCACGTTCTCCACAACCAGTCAGGCCGCAATCCCAAATAAATCATTGGCAGTTACCTAAGTATTCTGTTTATCAACGTCAAAAAAACACAAAGTTTTATCCCGCTATTTTGTGTTTAGTGGGTTTTGGTGTGTTGGGGTATTTAGACGTAGCAATTAAATTTACTCGTCCTTATGTTTCTCAAAATGCCTACACTCAACAAACTTTGATAACTCGTCCTCAACCCCAGCCAGATACTCTGACTTTCGCCGATTACTATCAACAGGGTCATGCTGCTTACCAAGCAAAAGATTATCACAAAGCAGTACAACACTTTAGCCAAGCTATAGAACAGACAGCAACAAATGCTAGTGCTTATGTTCACAGAGGTAATGCCCGCTATGAATTGAGGGATTATGAAGGCGCTCTGGCAGACTATAATCAAGCTTTGCAGATTAACCCTCAAGAAGTTAAAGCTTTTATCCACCGAGGCAATGTTCGTTATATGCTGGCTGAATATAGCCACGATCCTGATCGCGAATATAACCTAGCGATCGCTGATTTTAGTCAAGCCTTATCGCTCAACGATCAAGAAACAGAAGCCTATATTAAAAGGGGTATTGTCCGTTCGGAAATGGCCAGATATAGCGGTCACTCTGTGCAAGATTATCAAAAAGCGATTCTTGATTTTACCCAGGCGATTCGACTGAATGCATCCAAAGCAGAAGCTTATTTTCATCGCGGTGAAATCCGCTATAGAATGGCACAATTTAGCACAAACTTTATTCCAGAATATCAACAGGTAATCGCTGACTTTAACCAAGCACTAAAAATCAATGGTAACTTGGCGAAAGTCTATCTCAAACGAGGGATGATTCGCTATGAACTTACACAGTATGCTGGGCAAGACTCTGATCGAAATAACCTCAAGGCTATTGAAGACTTACAAACCGCTGCCAAACTATCCTTGGAACAAGAGGATACACACAGCTATCAGCAAGCCATGAGCAGTATTTGTGTAATTATAGAAAGCCAATGTACTGCTTTATTAAAAAATTCTGCTATGTGGTAATTACACCTGTAACTTAGCAGTTATAGTATTCAATCAATAACTATAACTATTTTATTACTAAATATTTTTATTATATCGACGACATAAACATGACAACGTTTAACTTGTCATGTTTAGCATATTTAATTAATGCAATATCCATGATAAATTATTTATTTTTTTATATACTCAAGAAAATTATTCATAGAATCTTTATTAATTTGCTAAAAATAATAGTTATATTATGTACAGAAATAAAGACATTATCCCAGCAAATTTTTCTCATCAAAACGCGTGCATCTTCTTTATCCTGAAAAGTTGAAAACTCAACAATCGATAAAATCCTCAACAAGGTAATTATATGAAAGCGGTAATTCTGGCTGGAGGACTGGGTACACGCCTCAGTGAAGAAACTAGTATCAGACCGAAGCCAATGGTGGAAATTGGTGGTAAACCAATTCTTTGGCACATTATGAAGATTTACTCCGCCCACGGTATTAATGACTTTATTATTTGTTGTGGCTACAAAGGTTACATCATTAAAGAGTATTTTGCTAATTACTTTTTACATATGTCAGATGTTACCTTCGATATGCGATTTAACCAAATGAATGTACATTCTGGTTATGCTGAACCCTGGCGCGTCACCTTAGTTAATACGGGGGATTACACCATGACCGGTGGACGATTAAAACGGATTAGCGAGCATGTTGGTAACAGTACATTTTGCTTTACCTATGGTGATGGTGTCTGTAACATAAATATCACAGAGTTAATTAAGTTTCATCAAGAACAAAAAAGCCTAGCGACACTCAGCGCAGTTCAACCCGCAGGACGCTTTGGTGCTATTTCCTTAGGACAAGAGCAAACTAAAATCAACAGCTTTCAGGAAAAACCTGAAGGTGATGGCGCATGGATTAATGGCGGTTACTTTGTTTTAGAACCAGAAGTAATTAACTTGATTGCTGATGACTCTACGGTTTGGGAGAAAGAACCATTAGAAAAACTCGCACAGATGAATCAGCTTTCTGCTTTTAAACACCATGGTTTTTGGCAACCCATGGATACATTACGCGATAAAAACCACCTAGAGGAGCTATGGAAAAGTGGTGAAGCTCCGTGGAAAGTGTGGTAATTAGGTGGTTTATTTACGCAGTATTGTATGAGGAGAATTTATCCAATGGAATCAAATTTTTGGGCGGGAAAAAAAGTTTTTGTCACGGGACATACAGGCTTTAAAGGTAGTTGGTTGTCTCTGTGGTTACAAATGTTAGGGGCTCAGGTCTGTGGTTATGCTTTAACTCCGCCCACAACCTTGAATCTGTTTGAGTTAGCTAATGTTGCTGATGGAATGACATCGGTGGTAGGAGACATCAGAAATTTAGATTTTCTCCAGCAAGTTATGCAAACCTACCAGCCAGATATTGTCATCCATATGGCAGCTCAGGCTTTGGTGCGGGAATCTTACTACAACCCAGTAGACACCTATGCGGTGAATATTATGGGAACAGTCAATGTATTGGAAGCAGTCAGGAATGTGCCCAGTGTCAGAGCAGTAGTTTCAGTCACCTCTGATAAGTGTTATGAAAATCGGGAATGGGTTTGGGGTTACCGGGAAACAGATCCTATGGGGGGATATGACCCTTACAGCAGCAGTAAAGGATGTGCCGAATTAGTCACTACAGCTTATCGTCAATCGTTCTTTAATCCCGCTGATTACACCCAACATGGGGTAGCGATCGCCAGCGTGCGAGCCGGAAATGTCATTGGTGGAGGAGATTGGGCTAAGGATCGGCTAGTTCCCGATATTCTCAATGCTTGGCTTTCCGGGAAAGAAGTTGTCATTAGAAACCCCCAAGCAGTGCGCCCTTGGCAACACGTTCTGGAACCCCTTAACGGTTATTTAATGCTAGCTGAAAAACTATTTACTCACGGTTCAGTATATTGTGGGGGCTGGAATTTTGGACCAAATGAATCAGGAGTGAAAACTGTAGCTTGGGTAGTTAATCAGTTACAGCAGTTTTGGGGTGACGATGCTCATTGGATTCAGGATGGTGGAGTTCAACCCCATGAGGCTAATTTTTTAACCTTGGATTGTTCTAAAGCCCGGACTCAAATTAATTGGGAACCACAATTAGATTTACCAACAGCTTTAGCTTGGATTGTGGATTGGACTAAAGCCTGGCAACAAGATAATGATATGCAGCAAAAAAGCCAATCTCAGATTCAGCAGTTTATGCAACTTGCAGATTTTCAGCAACGAAAATTTTCTCTGTTGGGAGTTTAATATAGGGTAAATGTGAGCAATTAAACCACCAATTCCGAGATAGTGCTAACTTTTTCCCAAGGACTTATCAAGATAAATTCTATGAATTTTACCCCAACTGCACTCAAAGACGCATTCATTGTTGATGTTGAAAAAAAGCCGGATCATCGCGGATTTTTCGCCCGTGGTTTCTGCGCTCAGGAATTTATGGCACATGGTTTAAAACCTACCGTTGCCCAATGTAATATATCTTTTAACCATAAAAAAGGAACTGTCAGAGGAATGCATTATCAAGTTTCCCCAGCTGCGGAAACCAAATTAGTGCGTTGTACTCAAGGGGTAATCTATGACGTAATTATTGATATGCGTCCTGAATCGCCGACTTTCTTATCACATATAGGCGTGGAATTAAGCGCCGAAAATCACCGGGCTTTGTACGTACCAGAAATGTTTGCTCACGGTTATCAAACTCTCACAGATGAGGCTGAAGTTATCTATCAAGTGGGTGAGTTTTATACACCAGGTTATGAACGGGGGTTACGCTATAATGACCCATTTTTTAATATTGAATGGCCTTTAGAAGTTACTCACATTTCCGAGAAGGATTTAAATTGGACATTACTAGAAATGATTCCTGTTGGTAGTGCCTAGTTGTGCCATGCATTATAAGTGGTGAAGGAATGAACCATGAAGGATCCAAGGAACACAACCGAAGAATGATTAAGGGCATTAATTTCAAATGGTTTGACCTAGGAAGTTTCATGGGATAGATCACTGGACTACATAAATAGTTCTATTTAACACAGAGGAGTTGAACTAATGATTATTATTGATCGTGCCTTAGAAGCCCGCGGCGCAGCTGGAAATCCAGTGAAAGTGGGAATGATTGGTGCTGGTTTTATGGGTCGGGGGATTGCGAATCAAATTATTAATTCAGTTCCCGGAATGGAGTTGGTGGCGGTTTTTAGCCGTCAGGTTCATGCAGCCAAAAGAGCTTATACAGAAGCAGGACGAGAAAATATTGAAGTTGTTACCAGTGTAACTGAATTAGAAGCGGCGATCGCACAGCATAAATATGCAGTTACCGAAGATGCTGAATTACTCTGCCAAGCTGAGGGAATTGATGCCATCATCGAAGTTACTGGCGCAGTCGAATTTGGTGCTCACATTGTGATGGAAGCGATCGCCCATCGTAAACATGTGATTATGATGAACGCCGAACTTGACGCTACCATCGGCCCCATCCTGAAGGTTTACGCCGACAAAGCCGGAGTCATTCTCAGCGCCTGTGATGGTGATCAACCAGGGGTAGAGATGAATCTCTACCGATTTGTCAAAAGTATTGGTCTGACTCCGTTATTGTGCGGTAATATTAAAGGACTTCAAGACCCCTATCGCAATCCCACAACCCAAGAAGGATTTGCTAAACGTTGGGGTCAAAAAGCCCACATGGTGACCAGCTTTGCCGATGGAACCAAAATATCCTTCGAGCAAGCCATCGTTGCCAACGCCACAGGAATGAAAGTAGCCCAACGCGGAATGCTAGGTTACAACTTCAGCGGTCATGTAGATCAAATGACCAAAATGTACGATGTTGAACAACTAAAAGAACTTGGTGGTATTGTTGATTATGTAGTTGGCGCTCAACCCAGCCCTGGCGTGTTTGTATTTGCTACTCACGAAGACCCCAAACAACGGCACTATCTAGATTTGTACAAATTAGGTGAGGGTCCTTTATATAGCTTCTACACTCCCTATCACCTCTGCCATTTTGAAGTTCCATTGTCTGTAGCGCGTGCTGTCCTGTTCCAGGATACTGTCTTATCTCCCCTGGCCGGCCCAGTGGTTGATGTGATCACCACTGCCAAAATTAACCTCAAAGCTGGCGAAACCTTAGATGGTATCGGCTACTATATGACCTACGGCCAATGTGAGAATTCTGCCATTGTTCAAGAGCAGAAATTGCTACCCATCGGTTTAGCCGAAGGATGTCGCCTCAAACGAGACATTTGCCAGGATCAAGTCCTCACCTATGATGATGTAGACTTACCTCAAGGTAGACTTTGCGACCAACTGCGCGCCGAACAAAACGCTCATTTTGCATCAGAAAAAGTTCTCGCAATGGTTGGGTAACAACAGTACCTTGTGTATCAGTGCAGTGAAGAAAATCCCTCAAAAGCTCAGAGGATGTTTGAGGGAATCTTCCATAAACACATAAACTCAGTTTGTAGTGAGGACTGTAGTCCAAGCAACATTGATCATGAGGGCAGACCTTTTCACCTTGTCTAGATTTGTATGTAGAGGTGAAAGATATAAGAATGGGTATTGATAATTCTCAACACTCAAGTTATTAAGAGCAACTAGCTAGAAACTTTTACAACACACTTAAGAATAAATTTAGACACAACTATGAAAATTGCTCTAGTTCATGATTACTTAACCCAGCGCGGCGGGGCAGAGCGTGTATTTGAGTTACTTTGTAAGCGCTATCCCGAAGCGGATGTTTTTACCTCTTTGTACAATCCGCAAAAAACTATTGATATGGGTGAGCGTATAGTCCAAACTACTTTTTTGCAAAAAATTCCCGGCGCAGTCAAGTATTTTAGACTGATGGCTCCTTTGTATTTTCCCGCCTTTCGCGCCTTGGATTTACAAGATTATGATTTGATTATTAGTAGCAGTACGAGCTTTGCCAAAGCAGTACGCAAACGTCCAGATGCAAAACATATTTGTTTTTGTCATAATGTTACCCGTTTCCTGTGGGATACGGAAACTTATTTAAGGGAATATGGGGACTACCGATATTTTGCGCCATTAATTGAGCAAATTTTTCAACTAATGAGAAATCTGGACTTGAAATATGCTCAGGAACCTGATCTTTACATTGCTAACTCTAGTATAGTTGCCCGTCGTATTGAAAAAATTTATAACAAACCAGCAATTGCCATTAACTATCCCATTGATACAAATAATTTCCTGTTTTCAGATACAAAAGATGAATATTATTTGGCGTCGGCGAGGATGATCAGCTATAAGCGGCTAGATATAATCATCGAAGCATTTAATTGGCTAGGTTGGCAATTATTAATTTCAGGCGATGGACCTGAACAAGAACGTCTAAAAGCCAAAGCTTTAGATAATATTAAATTTTTAGGACACGTCAGTGATTCTCAACGGAAAGAATTATTTTCTAAGGCCAAGTCTGTAATAGTTGCGGCTTTAGAAGATTATGGATTAGTTCCAGTTGAGGCAAATGCTAGTGGGACACCAGTGATTGCCTACGGGGCAGGTGGAGTTTTAGATACACAGATACACGGCAAAACAGGGGTATTGTTTAAGAGACAAACACCCGAGTCCATACAATCTGCATTACTAGAGTCCGGACGAATCATTTGGGATTATGAAAGTATTCGTAAGCATGCAGTGAATAATTTTTCGGAACCAGTATTTTTTAAAAAGGTTGAGCAGCTTATTGAACAAACTTGCAGTGTGAATTTATAATTTCTGATCCATTGTATACAGATGATCAAACAGCAACAAAAACTGAGACATCTAGAAATTAAAAGGGAGTTATATTTTCTAAATTAAAGATTAGGTAAAGCTTATGTTACCACCATAAAATATCTTGTCATAGTTAGCCTGAAAGCTTAGAATCAGGGAGAATTTAAAATTAGTATCACTATATCCTTAAGGGGATTTAAGCTACGTATAGCGTATCGCAGTTCAGGATAATAAACATGAATCAACCTAGTCTAAGTCCCGGTATAAATCACATTAGTAACTCTGGTATAGAACCAAGTTACGGACAGCTATTTAAGATATTAATTCGGAGGTTTCCTTGGTTTTTAGCAGTATTTCTGACTTCAATTGCCATGGCGACTGTAGTAACTTCAAGGACAAAACCTACCTATAAAAGCTCCATGCAGCTGCTTGTAGAACCTAATTATCAAGGTAGGCGAGAAGATGCCGGAATAGACAGTCAATTTATCGAGCCTGACATTAAGATAGATACAGCAACCCAGCTGAATCTCATGCAAAGTTCAGGACTGATTCAACAAGCAGTTGAAAAACTTAAATCTGACTATCCTCATATCAATGTCAACGAAATTAAAGAATCTTTAGTTCTTCATCAAATCAGAAATAAAGAAGATGATTCAGCTACAAAAATTTTCCAAGTAGAGTATAGTGCCAACGATCCCGAACAGACACAAAAAGTTCTGGCGGCAATTAGGCAAGTTTATGTGGAATATAATAAACAGCAACAGGATGCGCGGTTACAAAAAGGTTTACAAGTTATTCGGGAACAGTTAAATAAAGCCAGCGAGGAAGTGAACGCCTCGGAGACTAATCTACAAAGATTCCGCAGAAACCAAAATTTAATCGATCCTGAGTCACAAGCTAAAACCCTAGAAGACTCTTTAAATGCTATTCAACAAGAGCGTCGTACTACCCGTTCTCAGTATCAAGAGGCCATAGCACGCCAAAAAACTTTGCAAGAACAACTCAGGCGTTCTCCACAAAATGCTCTGGTTGCTTCTCGTCTGAGTCAGTCTACCCGTTACCAAGGCTTACTCAACGAAATTCAAAAAACCGAACTAGCACTAGCTCAAGAGCGGTTGCGCTTTACCGATGCAACTCCCGGTGTACAAAAGCTTCAAGAACAACTTGAAAGCCAGAAGCAATTATTGCAACAAGAGGTTAGCAGAACTTTAGGCGTACAGTCTAATGGTGTATTTTCCTCCCAAGTACCTCTTTTAGAACAAGGACAATTTGGCGAAATTGACCTGAATCTGGCTACTCAGCTAGTGGAGACCCAAACAACTATAGTTGCTTTAAGCGCCCGCGATCAAACCTTGGCGGAAAAAGAAAATGAATTGCGTTTTGAAATCAAACGCTTTCCGCCTTTGTTGGCTTATTACAATCGGATTATGCCACAGCTACAATTTAGCCGTGAAAGGTTAGAGGAGCTATTGCGAGCAGAACAGAAATTGCGCCAAGAACTTGCCAAAGGGGGCTTTAACTGGGAAGTTGTGGAAGAACCGCAGTTAGGTATTTATATGGGGCCCCATCTCCAGCAGAATCTGTTGTTGGGTGCAGTGGTTGGCTTGATGTTGGGAGGTATGACTACTTTTATTCGAGAAGCATCTGATGATGCTGTTCATACCACTGCTGAACTGGAAAAACAGGTTTCCTTACCTTTGTTGGGAACTACTCCCAAACTACCAACTACCAAAAGCAGAGAATCAATTATTAAGTTACCTTTTGGGAAACCAGAAGTTCTTGCCCCCTGGACTATTCAGGTGTTGCAATCGGCACCGCGCTGGGAATCGCTGGATTTAATTTTGAAAAATATTGAACTTTTAAATTCCGTTCCCAACTTGAAGTCTCTGATGGTTACCTCGCCTTTACCAGATGAGAGTAAGTCAGCTTTGGCGTTGGGTTTAGCTATGAGTGCGGCTCGTTTACACAAACGGGTACTACTGATTGATGCTAATTTAAGAGATCCTAGTCTCCACGAACAGCTGAATCTTCCCAATGAGCAAGGACTATCTACCCTCTTGGCTAGTCATGCGGCTATTCCCAACCGTAATGGTATTCCTACTTTAGATTCCGCTTACATTGATATTTTAACAGCCGGGCCTATACCTATTGACCCCGCAAATCTTCTGAGTTCACCACGCATGAAAGAATTAATAGGGGAATTTGAGGAAAATTATGATTTGGTTCTCATAGATGCTCCGCCAGTTCTCGGTTTGGTGGATGCCATGCTGACAGCTTCATCTTGTCGTAGTGTGGTACTGGCAGCAAGTATGAGTAAAGTAACTCGCAGCCAAATAGCCCAAGCTACAAGCATGTTGAGTAAGTTAAACCTCATCGGGGTTGTGGCTAGTGGAGTCTCAAACTCTGACAGTACCTATGTACAGTATCCCCAGCCGTCTAATTCGTCTCAATTGGCGCTACAACAAGCGTTGGAAAAATAGGTGAGCAACAGAGGAAGCGTTTACTTGTATCAGTGTGCTTTACCAATTGAAAGGTTTTATATTATGTGCGATCGCTCTGGTCAACTGCGCTAAGAGGATGTTTGGTCTGGGAAGTGACAAAAGTCCTCCGGGCATCCAAGAAACAGCGCTTGGGCGATCGCACATATCTTTTTTTTAGATACAGCAGGTTGTAGATAGATGAGGCACAAATGTGAATAGTAACATTATTCTGGGCTAGGCATCCTGACCACTAAGACTGTAACTCACCTCAATAAAGATGTCTGTAATTGTCTCAACTCCAGTAGCTGCCATTGCTGGATTTTCTCAATAGACATATCCAGAATTTAAATATGCCTATCCTATAACCATTATAGAGATATTCTATGGAAAGTCTCTACATTCTTTTTCCCAGATGACTAATATGAGATTTCCAGGATACTACTATTACTTCAAAAGAAGTATATTTATAGTAGCTTTATAATTAACAAGAAAAAGCACTGGCTATTTAAAGACTAAATAAAGAATTTACTTCAGCATATAGTCAGGTCTCAAAGGTCTTATATCCTAGACATTAAAGCCCCAACGCAACAACTAAAAGTCAAGGTTAAACTGGTTTTGTGAGATTGAGAAAAAAATAGGTAGTCGCAACTAATAGTAGATATGAATTTATGGCGCACTTAAGGGATGAAGGAATTTTATTGAAGCACTTTTCGATTATCCATGTTGAGCAGATAATCCCCTTAATTTCCCTTTTGTGCAGTATGTTTACTGCTACTTATTTCCTAAGTATCCTTCTGGTTTGTACATTTTTTAACCAGCATAATCGCCCAAAATCTAGAGTCATCTGGAGTGCAACTTAAAAAGCATATTTCGGCACACAATTACCTATTTTTGGAGCAAAACAAAATTCCGTTTGAGTCTTTGGCATTCATAGCCTTCAATATTAACTCAGCGATTCACTATTGTATAGATCCAAAGACATATGACAATTTCATTAATTCCTCCTGCTCTCGCAAATTCCTCTCATCCAGCCGAGCAACACCGCAATCATCGCTTTTCATACTGTACACTCCAATGGCGGCGTGGTCAGTTGTTAGTCAAATCGCCCGGAAAAACTAAACAGCTTTATCTACCTTCTTTACATGATGAGCAATTATTAATAAATTGCTTAAAACATTCTCCAGTAAATTTGGTCAGTATAGATCCCAGTGTTGGTAAGGATTATCTAAAACTGTGGGTTGAAGCCTGTCAGGAAGCTGGAAAGCCCATATTTCTAAGATTACCCTCTAGCAATAAACAAGTTAGCCGTTGGCAACAACTCATTGACTGGATTACCGCTTTGTTTTTGCTACTACTCATGAGTCCAGTTATGCTGGTATTGTTTTTCATTTTACAGATTGGGTCACCAGGGGCAGTTTTGACCAGTGAGTGGCAGGTGGGAAAACGAGGTAAAATCTTTCGTGCCCTCAAGTTTTGTACAACCGCAAATGAGAATCTTATAGATGTAGGGCGTTGGATACGTAAATATGATCTGGACTATTTGCCCCAGTTGTGGAATGTGCTGCGCGGTGAAACGACTTTGATGAGATCTCGTAATTGTACTTTAGAAAGTGCCCTAACTGTGGCGGGACAAGAGCAGATGAATCAATTATCACAGATGACGGATTCATGGCAACAATCTAGTCTCTTGCATTTGGATAACCCAACACTGTGATTTTCTGCTAAATGCATTCAGTCCATAAGGTGCGTTATGGCGCTTTGTCTGACGCACCCTCAAGCAAGATAAGCAATTTTTTGTCTTACTCAAATTAAAGGGTTGTTGAGCATCTCTATGACTGTTCCAATTGATCACATTATGTTTGTAAGAGAATCATGTATATTCAAGCTGCTCAAGTCTTAGGTGATCGCTTTAAAACCAGTAAATTTTGGCAGAAAAACTATTTAATATTGAGAGAATTTAAAAAATTCCGCAAAGTTGCTATTCTCGCTCTACTATTTTCAGCACTAGCTGCAACTTTTGAAGGTTTTAGTATTGGCTTTCTCTTGTCATTTTTGCAAAATTTAACTACCCCTGATGCCGAACCAATTCAAACTGGAATCTCCTGGTTTGACACTTGGATTTTAGCAGCTCATTCATCGGCAATTAATAGGCTATATCGTATTTCTTTACTAATTTTACTGAGTACATGGATACGTGCTAGTTTCAATTACCTCGCACAAGTATACATAGAAATATCTCAATTACGTCTAGCAGACTGCTTGCGTAAACAAATTTTTGAGCAGTTACAAGGATTATCCTTAAGTTATTTTAACAATACACGTTCTGGAGAAATAATTAATAGTATCACTACGGAAATTGAAAGAATAAAACAGTGGTTTAGTGGATCAGCATTTTTGATAACTAGAGGGATAACCATTGCTGTATATTTTCTCTCCATGTGTTTATTATCTTGGCATCTGACAATTATTTCTTTTCTATTATTCACCTTAATAGGGGTTGGATTATCAACACTAAATGCCCGTGCCAGGGAAACTAGTTTTAGTACATCGGTTGCTAATGGAAAATTTACTTCTATAGCTATTGAATTTATTAACGCAATTCGTACTGTTCAGGCATTTTCAACTCAAGAATTTGAGCGCCATCGTTTTTATGATGCTAGCAATCAAGTAGTTAGCACCTCTACCAAAGTTGTATTAACCTGGGCGCTGGTTAGACCACTAGCTGAAGCTATAGCTAGTACGATTCTTATTGGGATGATTGTGTTTGCTTTTACTGCTTTTGTTGCCAATGGAACCCTAGAGGTCGCTTCTTTGCTCACATTTTTCTTTGTTCTCTTTCGGGTTGTGCCAATTGTCCAAGATATTAATGGCACTAGAGCCCATCTTAGCACAATTGCAGGAGCAGCGGATAATATTAAGGAGCTAATTAGAACTGACAATAAAACCTATTTACAGAATGGTTATCTCCCATTTAATGGGCTAGAATATTCAATTGATATAGTGTCAGTGGATTTTGGCTATGATGCAAATACATCAGTGCTAAATAATATTACCCTGAGTATTGAAAAGGGTAAAACTACGGCGTTAGTCGGTGGTACTGGTGCTGGTAAAAGTACATTGATTGATTTAATTCCCCGATTTTATGACCCAACTGCCGGAAATATCATGATTGATGGAGTGGATATCCGCAAATTTGATATTAAGTCTTTACGGAGGAAAATCGCTGTTGTCAGTCAGGATACATTTATTTTCAATAGTTCTGTGGCGAATAATATTGCCTACGGTACACAAGGAGCAAATGAGGCTCAAATTCGCAAAGTTGCTCAACTAGCCAATGCACTAGAATTTATTGAAGAAATGCCCGAAGGCTTTAATACCCAATTGGGGGATCGGGGTGTGCGATTATCTGGAGGACAACGCCAGCGAATTGCCATCGCCCGGGCTTTGCTGCGAGACCCAGAAATTTTGATTTTGGACGAAGCCACTAGCGCTCTTGATTCCATGACTGAACGCTTGATTCAAGAATCTCTAGAAAAGCTATCTGTAGGTAAAACAGTTATTGCGATCGCTCACCGTCTCTCAACTATCGCCCAAGCTGATAAAGTCGTGGTATTAGAACAAGGGCGGATTGTCGAGCAAGGTAATTACCAGGAATTATTAGAACTTAAAGGCAAGTTATGGCAATATCACAAGACCCAATATCAAATGGGTTAACATCGATAAAATTATCATGATTTATGGCTAGTAAATTGCAGAATGAATTGATAAATACTTGATTTCTAGGAAATATAACAATGGTAAATGTTGGCTATCATTCCGCTCGCTTACAAGGAAAAATTAAGCGTAATTTATATAAATCCAAGATAGCTAAAACGGTTAGACGTGACATCAAAATAACTCAACAAGTTCCGTTGACTGTATATGCATTATCTTGTGAACGCGACTTACCCGAACAAGTCGCAAGTATTCGCTCATTTATCACTCATGTTGGTATCCCTCATAGATTTACCGTGATTTCTGATGGTAGCTATACTGATTTGAGTTGTCAGTTACTGCGCCGGATTCATCCCTGTGTTGAAGTCATACCCATCAAGGAATTTATTAAACCAGATTTACCGCAATGTGTATGTGATTATGCCCAAATCCATCCTATGGGTAAAAAATTATCAGCATTGATGTCAATTCCCATTCATGGTGCCACTATCTATACAGACTCAGATATTTTATTCTTCCCAGGGGGAAGTGATTTAGTAGAGTTGGCTAATTCAGATAGTCCAGTCTGCCATTATTTACCAGATTGTGCCAATTCACTAGATGGGAGAATCCTTTATGAAGAAACAGAAAAAATAAATCCTATCAATGCGGGATTTATTTTATTTAAGCATGAATTAGATTGGAGTTTGTCCATCAAACGTTTGGCAAATTTATCGGGACTACCAAGCTATTTTACAGAACAAACCATTGTCCATTTAACAATTCATAATCATGATAGCGTTCCTCTATGCTCAGAAAAGTATGTCATGAATGTCATGGATCAATTTATATATCATGATAAATTTTCTAGTAGCAAAATTGCTTTACGGCATTACGTAAGTGATATCAGACATAAGTTTTGGATGAATATCGAAAAGTAAATTTTTCCGCCTGATAGACCGTAAATAAAACTATAAGTAATAGCTGTAATATGAGTCATACATTGGTTAAGAAAAAACAGATTTATCACTGCTCACGTGTTGATATCAACGGGGGTGGTGGTTTGGAAACTTATCTAGCTTCTCTGGTCAATTCTCAGATGAGTGGGGTGAGCGATCGCACAATTTATTCTTTAAAGAATTTTGATCAGCAACAAGCCCAATTACTGCACATCCACGACCCGGAAATGTTGCTGGATTTGCACGAAGAATGTCCAGCCATATTGACTTTACATAATCATTCTATTTACTGTGTCAGTGGCACAAAATATTTATCTAATTCTAATAAAGTTTGTGATCGAATTATCAATCCTATGGGATGCACTTGGGGTAATTTAGTAGATGGTTGTGGAACTCGTAGACCCCATAAAATTGTCTATAACTGGTTTTATACTTACCATAGTTTACAAAGACTAAAGCAGCTAAAAATTCCTGTAATTGCTAATAGTGACTATGTGCGTCAACAAATTATTAATTGTGGTTTAGCGCCTGAAAGATTGGTAACACTGCGCTGTAGTGTCAAACCTCCCCAACTTCCTACCGCACCACTAACTCCAGAAATTCATCAACATCAGCGTTTATTGTTTGCTGGGCGGATTGTACCTGATAAAGGCGTGGAATGGCTAATTAAAGCTTTAGCACATACCCACCCAGGTATTCATCTTGATATTGCTGGGGATGGTTGGAGTAAGCCCAGTATGCAAAGATTAGCAGGTAAAATGGGGTTAAGCGATCGCATTACTTGGCATGGTTGGTGTGACACAGAAAAATTAGAATCACTTTATCAACAGTGTTTTGGTGTGGTTTTTCCCAGTCTTTGGCCGGAACCTGCTGGTTTGGTCACTCTAGAAGCTTATAGTCACTATCGCCCAATTATTGCTAGTGCAGTTGGGGGTATTCCTGAACATGTGAAAGATGGAAAAACTGGAATTTTAGTTTCACCTAATAATATTAAACAGTTAGCTGCTGCTATCAATGAATTAGCAATTAATTATTCCCAAAGCCGACTGATGGGTGAGATGGGTAATGCTTGGTATCAAGAAGAATTTACTATGGATATTCATGTACAAAAGTTAGCAAAAATTTATTCCCATACGATTGCTGCTTTTTCAACTAGAAATACCAATAATAATTCTTTTGATTTTTCCCATATTTAATCCTGTTTATATGAATCGTTTCCTGAATAGTGAAATAGCGAAATTTTCCAGGTAAATGAGTTGCAGGTATTAATTGTAAAACTATTTTAGTATGGGCATGACACCCACACTGGGTTACCTCACTCACATCAAAATTGCTGTGATTTTTAGTTTTCTTTAGATTTTTAATAATTGGCGCCATGCTTAATCGTGAATATGTATCTAATTGGCAACATATCCAAGAGTATTTATTAACAAACTTATTTGGATATATACCGACCAATTTTGTAGGAGGTAGATTAAGAAAACTATTCTACCGCGGGATTTTTCGTAACCTCGGCAAATCAGTTTATATTGATAGTTATGTTCGGATTCTCAATGCTTCTTGTATTGAGATTGGTAATAAAGTACAACTTTTACGCAATGTCAATTTAGATGCAAGATGGCACTCAAATAATAGGATATATTTAGGAGATTTAGTCAGCCTTGAACAGGGGGTTGATATTAGGGCATTAAATAACACTTCTGTTGAAATTCATGAAGGTACTTTTATAGGACCTTATGTCTGTATTACAGGTTCTGGCAATATTAAAATTGGTAAAAACTGTTTAATTGCAGCACAAACAGGGTTGTTTGCCAATAATCATATTTTTTCCGATCCTACTGAAAATATTAACTCTCAAGGCGTTACTCGTGAAGGAATTGTAATTGAAGATGATTGTTGGTTAGGCTCAGGAGTAAAAGTATTAGATGGGGTAACAATTGGAGAAGGTAGCATTATTGGTGCTGGTGCTGTTGTGACTAAGGACATCCCTCCTTTCTCAGTTGCTGTAGGCGTACCTGCAAAAGTTGTCCGCAGTCGGAAAGAATATATCTGCGAAGACGGTAGCCGTCTCCCTATTCTCCTGAGTACATCACTTGCTAGAGTAGAAAAGGCTGCTAAACTCAGCTATCAAGATTTACAAAATAGCGATAGGACTGTCAAATATGATTTACTTTTTAACAATGTGTTGCAAGTCCTACTTACTTCTATCTGTCAAATCATGAATGCCGATAGTGTTACAGTTCTTTTACCAGCAGAAAAAGAACAGCAATTATTTGTCTGTGCCTCTATTGGGTTAGAAGAAGAGATTAGAGAAGGCATTCAGATTCCATTTGGTTGTGGCTTTGCAGGTAAAATAGCAACTAGTGCCAAGCGTGTAATTGTAGATGATCTATCAACAATAGAAGTTTTCAGTCCCATTTTGCGTAATAAGGGGATCCGCTCAATAATTGGTGTACCGTTACAACTTAAAGAGCAAGTATGCGGTGTGTTGCACGTTGGTAATTTTTGTTACCACCAATTTAGCAACGATAACATTCAACAATTACAGCTTATTGCTGATCATATTGGATTAGCAATTGAACCATTATTACAAAGTACCAAACTCAAGTTCAATTAGTAATGTAATTTGATACCAAGTTTTTATCAAAGCCGGTATCTGTCATGCATGGTGTTCGGAACGCCCTGAAGGCTTCGCGTACACTCTCGTTGAGAATCAATATCATTAATTACCAGGTACTACTACAGACATCCTCTTAGTATGAATTGTTAAATTCAATCAAAACCTTTTGAACTAAAAACTGATTATAGATTTTTTATGAAAAAGCTTATTGTTTACATTGCCGAAGTTATTTTAAGCGAAGAGTCTGGCATGGGTCGAGTTGCTTGGCATTGGAAAAATGAATTTGAAAGCCGAGGCTACGAATTTCTGCATATCGGTCCATCTGAAACAGGCCGATTTGCTCATAAAGCATTCTTCCCTTATGCAGCTCGGCGCTTCTATAAAAAACTGGCTAGAGAAGCGTCTGTCTTTATAGTTCATGAACCCGCTTCTGGATTCTTCCTATCATTTAATATTCCTGTTGTAGTAGTTAGCCATGGGCTAGAGCGAAGAGCTTGGGAATTGGAGTTGGAAGACAAATATGGAAGCTCTCAAAAATTAAAATTGCGGACAAAGTTACTTTTTCCCTTATGGCGGTTGCATTATTGTGATTTAGGTTTAAGAAAAGGAAATCTTTTACTTCTTCTAAATCAAGAAGATTGTGAATTTACTAAGCAATATTATCACAGAAATTCCCAAGATATATTTTTATACAAGAATGGGATTTATCCCTATCATGTCAATGAAACACCACAGATTAACAATCCATTGACTATTCTTTTTATGGGTTCTTGGATTGAGCGCAAAGGAATTAAAACCTTGGTTGATGCTGCTCAAATTTTGCATAAACAAGGCTTAACTTTTCATTGGTTGCTTGCAGGTACAGGTCTTGACCATGAGGCTGTTTTAGCTGCCTGGCCAAAGAATTTTCATCCTTATTTGGAAATAATTCCTAAATTTTTGGCCTCTGATGAGCTGAGTCTGTTTATGCGTTCTCAAATCTTTGTTCTGCCTAGCTTTTTTGAAGGGCAACCTTTAGTGCTACTACAGGCAATGGCATCTGGACGCTGCTGTATCACTACAAATTGCTGTGGTCAAAAAGATTTGATTCGTCATGGGGATAATGGGTTACTTTATGAAGGAGGTAATGCAGGGGAGTTAGCTTATCTAATACAACAGTGTGCTAATGATAGCCAGTTGAGAACGACTCTTGGTAAAAATGCAAAAACTACAGTCGAAAATCGGTCATGGAAAGAAGTATCTGCTGAAGTAGTAACCCGTGTAGAAGCTCTAATCAAATAGAAAATTTGTGGAAATTTACTTACTATGATTAAATTACTTACTATCGCAATACCCACATTTAATCGTGCTACATTGCTTGATAAACAGCTAGCATGGCTGCATCAAGAAATCAAAGGTTGTGAATCTGAGTGCGAAATTTTAATTTCTGATAATTGCTCAACTGATAATACTCAAGATATTATCAAAAAATGGCAACCAATTTTTACTTTAAGTACCTTTAAACCCCATAGGAATATAGAAAATATCGGATTAATGGGAAATGTTATTCATTGTCTAAAATCAAGTACCACCAAATATGTATGGACAATTAGCGATGATGATAAATTTGAACAGCAAGTACTTACTTACGTTATTAGTAAACTTAAAAAATATGAAGATTTATCATTATTGTTCCTTAACTTTTCTGGTCGTAATAAAATTACTGGAGAGGCTGTTCATCCACCTACAATTATTGGCAACCGTTGGTTTGATGTCGAGACTGAAGATGCTTGTACTAATGGCAAGGCGATATTTGAATATTGTTTTTCCAAAAGTATTGGTGCAGTTAGTCTTTTAAGTGCTACAGTATATCGTAGTGAATTAGCACAAAAATCTCTACAACTTTGGCAAGATGCTGCAAGTAATTGGTTATCTTTAGCTTACATAGCCGGGTTTTGTGCAGCTAATGGCAGCGTAATTGTTACTAAAGATATTTATTTAGAATGCACTGTTGGTGTCAGCTATTGGCAGAAAGATCCAACATCCGCACTGTTATCCCAGTTTAAGCATATCCCAGAAATGATTTTAAAATTAGAAGAAAGTGGATACTCGAAAGAATTTTGTAGGAGTATGATTTTACATAAAGCTAGAGAAGTTAACTTAAAAGTTTTATTAGGTGCTTTGAGAAGATGGCCTGTTTTGACTAGCGGTATATTTATTTATTTTTTCAATTTAATTACCTTATCTACTTTTTATTTGATAACTTCTGAAATAAAAAGATGGGAAGTTAAATTGAGACATAATTATTAAAACATATTTGCTAAGAAAACAGGTGAATTAATTAAGGTGGTAAAAAGCTTGTGGGTCAGAATATTTTTGCAGAAAAGCGGAATCAACAGACTGAATTAGCAGGTTTTGATCTTTGGCAAGCAATAAAACAGCAAAAAATAAATTTGGGTACCATCGCAGCCCTCACACTCAGTTATAGTCTGAATATATTAGCAAACCCAGGATTAATTAGGAATACCCAAGTTAAATTAAACATTTTCTTGTCACATCCGCCGGGGTATTACATCTTGGCGGTTACTTGCTTCCAACTCAGCAATTACTGGGGCAAAATTAACAATGGAGGTAATAAATGAAAATTTGTATCGTTACCCATAGCCTACAAAAATGTGATGGTCAGGGTAGAGTTAATTATGAAGTAGCCCAAGAAGCAATTCGTCGCGGTTATCAATTAACATTATTAGCTAGTCAAGTAGACTTAGAATTACAGGAAAGTCACCTAGTTAAGTGGGTTGATATTCCTGTAAAAGGCTATCCTACAGAATTTATCCGTAACATTATTTTTGCAAATAAAAGCACAATATGGTTAAAAAAACATCGCCAAGAAGTTGACATAGTAAAAGTCAATGGCGCAATTACTAATCCCCCAGGAGATGTGAACGCAGTACATTTTGTCCATAATTCTTGGTTGAAATTTACCTCTAATAGAACTCAAAAAAAACCAGGAAATTTCCTATATAACTCTTACCAGTGGCTATACACAACTTTAAATGCACATTGGGAAAAACCAGCTTTTCTCAAAGCCCAAGTTGTAGTAGCAGTTTCTCAGCAAGTTGCTCAGGATTTAAAAGCCATAGGTGTACGGTCAGAGTCTATCAAAGTAATTTTAAACGGCGTTGATTTACAAGAGTTTTCCCCAGGAGTCAGCGATCGCCAAAAATGGCAACTACCTGAAAATGTACCCTTAGCATTGTTTGCGGGTGATATCAGACTGACCCGCAAGAACTTAGATACAGTCTTACAAGCCTTAGTCCAAGTTCCTGAGTTACATCTAGCAGTAGCAGGAAATACTGAAGGAAGCCCCTATCTTCAGTTAGCAGAATCATTAGGACTTCGTCAGCGGGTACATTTTTTGGGACAAAGGTCTGATGTACCAGAACTAATGAAAGCTGTAGATTTCTTGATTTTCCCCTCACGTTATGAACCATTTGGGTTAGTGGTTATTGAAGCCATGGCTTCTGGGTTACCTGTAATTACCGCCAGTTCCACTGGTGCTGCTGCTTTAGTAACACCAGAATCGGGAATAGTGTTGTCAAACTCAGACGATGTAAAAGCTTTAACACAAGCATTACAGTTACTCAGTAGAGATCGCTCATTGTGCCAAAAAATGGGTAAAGCCGCGCGTTTAGTTGCAGAACAACACAGTTGGAGCAGTATGGCAAAAACCTATTTAGATTTATTTGAGGAGTTAATGAATCATGAGGAATACGGTTCTCATCCCCACCTATCGCCGTCCTCTAGATCTATCACGTTGCCTTTTGGCGCTGCAAGTACAAACTAAACCAGTTGATCAAGTAGTTGTGGTGGTTAGGGATACGGACGCCCAAACTTGGCAATTCCTCGGCGGATTTTACGCCGAAAGGTTACCATTGCATATTGTACCTGTGACGGAGCCGGGAGTAGTAGCTGCACTCAACGCCGGTTTGAACGTGGTAATAGGAGATATTGTTTCTATTACTGATGATGACGCAGCACCTCATTCTGACTGGTTGGAAAGAATCAACGCTCACTTTATCACTGATCCTGCTATTGGCGGTGTCGGGGGTCGGGATTGGGTACACTACGGTGACAAAATTGAAGACGGTCAACAGCCCATAGTTGGTAAGTTGCAGTGGTTCGGGCGGGTAATTGGTAACCACCATTTAGGAGTAGGATCACCCCGGGAAGTTGATGTTCTCAAAGGGGTGAATATGAGTTTTCGTACCCAAGCAATTGGGCAATTAAAATTCGATCAACGAATGCGTGGTACTGGAGCCCAGGTACACTTTGAAATGGCCTTTACTCTGACTTTAAAGCGGGCTGGTTGGAAGATGATTTATGATCCCCTGGTGGCGGTAGATCACTATCCAGCCCAACGTTTTGATGAAGACCAACGCCACAAGTTTAATGAAATGGCTTTGATTAACCTAGTTCATAATGAAACTTTAGTCTTACTAGAACATCTGCCGCGATCGCGTCATTTTGTGTTTTGGCTGTGGGCATTATTAGTAGGGACAAGAGATAGTTTAGGTTTAATCCAATGGCTGCGACTTTTACCTAGTCAAGGTAAAATTGCCGGACAAAAGTTATTACTGTCCTGGCGGGGACGTTGGTTAGCACATCGACAATTCGTAATTGGTCATTAGTTATTGGCGGTAATGATTTCCAAACAGATACATTTCAATAGTTTTTCAGAATCACACTTTTTTCCCCAAGAGCGATCGCTAGAGGGTTGGCTAGCTATTTCCGGCTTTTTGCTACTGAGTGTAGTTTCCTATTTTGCCGGTGCGGCTGCTTTATTGCGCTTAGTTTACCCGGTGACCGCTTTAGCAGTAGCCATATTTTTATACTTACGTCATCCCATTCTCTATATCGGTTTTACTTGGTGGATATGGTTTCTTACACCCTTAGCCGCCCGTTTAGTTGACTATCGAATTGGCTGGGACCCCACCCGTCAGATGCTCATAGCACCTTACTTAGTTGTATTTGTGACTATAGCGACTTTTTTACGGCACTCTCCCCGGGCTTCCACTCAGGGAGCTATGCCGTTTGTTTTGGCTTTTATCGCGGTCTTCTATGGTCTTTTAATCGGTTTGGTTCATAATTCACCCCTACCTGTAGTCAGGGGTCTTTTAGATTGGCTAAGTCCCATTCTCTTTGCCTTTCACTTGTTTATCAACTGGCGAGACTATCCCAGCTACCGCCAGAATATTCAACGTATATTCATCTGGGCTGTATTGCTATTAGGTATTTATGCTATCTATCAATTTGTAGTCGCACCGGAATGGGATAGATACTGGCTGATAGAATCGAAAATGTATACAAGTTCAGGAAGTCCTGAACCTTTCGGTATGAGGGTATGGAGCACTTTACACTCACCTGGACCGTTTGCTTCTCTGATGCAAACAGGACTACTGTTAGTATTTACCAGTTCGGGAAGCTTAATTTTACCAGCATCAGCCGTTGGTTATTTGTCATTTTTACTGACACAAGTACGTAGTAGTTGGTTGGGTTGGTTGTTGGGAATCGTGATGATTTTTGGTTCCGCCAAGGCGCATCTTCAAATGCGCTTAATGGCCATGATTTTAATCATCATCATGTGTGTTATACCCTTGACTAATATTGAACCGATTTCTGATGTGGTGACAAATCGGTTAGAAACTTTTTCTCAGTTAGAAAAAGATACTAGCTTTAATGAGAGATCAGAAAGCTATGAGAGAAATTTAAACTTAGCTCTTTCTAATGTTTTAGGTAACGGATTAGGAAATATCTGGACCGTGAATGAAAAGACTGGTGAATTGGAAGTCTTTGTCCTTGACAGTGGTATTCTAGATATGTTTTTTACCCTGGGGTGGGTGGGTGCAATACCTTATCTGGCAGGGTTTATGTTGATAATTTTCAGCGTATTTCAGTATACTCAAGCAAATTTTGATACTTTTGTCAGTACCGCCAGGGCGATTAGTATTACTTTTTGTGTGCAGCTAGTTGGCTATAGTACTATGATCGGTCTTTCTGGTATGATTATGTGGGGATTTTTGGCTATGGCTATGGCAGCCCATAAGTACTATCAGCATCAAAATACTCAGTTTTGAGTAAGATTATTTCCGGACAGCGCGGAACATTCCAAAGCGGCACAGACCTGTACCAAATGCCAGTCGCATCAGTAGCAGTGTAGGAACTTCTCGCACAGATTTAATCAAACCAGATACGCCAAAACGGACTAATCCCTGCGGACGGGCTACTCCTTGCCAAATAGAATCTAACCAAGAAGGAAGTGTCGGTTGTGTCCAGTCTGCTGTCTTCACCTGTGCTTCAACTAATCCCGTCTCTGATAACAGTTCACTAAAACCTTCAATGCTGGCAAAAGCAGGATGAGACCACTGATCTAGTAATTGTTTCATTACGGGTTTTTCCCAAAAATTCAGAGGTTTTTGGCGTTCGTCCCTTTGATTCCAGTCAGCCACAACCAGCACTCCACCCGGCTTGAGCACCCGCATTAATTCTTTGGCAAAAACGGCTTTATCTGGCATATGCGGACCGGCTTCAATAGACCAAACTACATCAAAACTGGCATCAGAGAAGGAAAGCGCCATGGCATCATCCACCTGAAATTTCACATCCAGTCCATTGGCCGTTAACTCCTGGGCACGTTGGACTTGTTGAGGACTGATGGTAATCCCTGTTACCGCAAATCCATAATCTTTTGCTAGAATGCGACTACTACCCCCGATGCCACAGCCAACATCTAAAACAGTTGTACCGGCGGGTAATTTGTCTAAACCAGCCCAATGCACCATTTCATGCACAAAGTCAGACTTAGCAACCAGAAAATCTTTTCTTTGTGGTGGTGAGCCATAATGACCTAAGTGGATGTGTTCGCCCCAGTAAAATTCTAAAATCCCATCTTCTGTCCATTGGTCGTAAGAATTGGCTACGGAGTTAGATGATTGGTAACGACGAGGGGTGAGTAAATATAATAAAATCCCTATCGCTAATAGTGCGGTGAGTAGTCCCAGGGCAAAAAACAACCAACTCATGGAAATCAGTCCTTAATATTTCTTTACAATTCTATCCTATTTTTGGCATGGCTTCAGCGAAGGTAACTATGGCAATATCCAATCTTGATGTAGCTTTGATAGCCTATTTAAAACTCGACTATTCTCCAGGTTGAATGTTGACACTCCCCACGGCTTCTAGCCGTGGGATTCTTGATTCACAGGGACTCCAATGAATTTACCCGCGCTAACGCGCCGATCCGCTAACCCCAAGCATCTTGACCGTGTGCCCCACGGCTGCAAGTCCACGTATAGCGACTACCTGAGCGGATGCAACATCTCTATCTGTTGTATACCCGCAATTTGAACAAACATGAGTACGCTCTGACAGTTCTTTCTTACCTGTCTCAACTCCACAATTAGGGCATATTTGGCTTGTTTTACGTGAGTCTACCTTTTGAAAATAGACATCGCGCTTTAAACAGGTTTGTTGAAGGATATTAAAAAACTGACCAAATCCAGCATCCAAGCAATGTTTACCCAGCATTGAACGGGACAAACCAACTAAATTTAAATCTTCCACAAACACCATCCCAGCGTTGTCACAGATTTGATGAGACAACTTTCTGTGCCAATCTTGACGACAATTGGTAAAATTCAGTTTGCCGAAGCAAAGAACACAAAAATATGGTAGCTACCCCAACTAATTTAGATATTCCTGCCTTAGAAGCAGAATATAGTCAAAGCACACCCAGGGAAATTCTTAAATTTGCCTTAGAAACTTTTAACAATATCTCCATTTCTTTTAGTGGTGCTGAGGATGTTGTCCTCATCGATATAGCATCAAAAGTTACTAAAAATTTCCGTGTTTTTACTCTCGATACCGGACGATTGCACCCCGAAACATACCAGTTATTGAATCAGGTCAGAGAACATTATGGTATTAAATTAGAAGTCCAATTTCCTGATGCGGGGGAAGTGCAAGCTTTAGTAGAAGAGAAGGGATTGTTTAGTTTCTATCAAGATGGTCATAAAGAATGCTGCGGGGTTCGCAAGGTCAGACCCCTACGCCGGAAACTCAATACTCTGGATGCTTGGATTACAGGTCAACGCAAAGACCAAAGCCCTAGTACCCGCAACCATATCCCGCTGATTGAAGTTGATACTGCTTTTTCGAATCCAGACCATCAGTTAATTAAGTTTAACCCCTTAGCCAACTGGTCTTCTGCACAGGTGTGGGAATATATCCGTGCTTTAGATGTACCTTACAATAAGTTGCATGAACGCGGTTTTGTCAGCATTGGCTGTGAACCCTGCACTAGACCTGTTTTACCTAACCAGCATGAACGTGAAGGGCGTTGGTGGTGGGAAGAATCCACTGCTAAGGAATGCGGTTTGCATCTTGGTAATTTGCAAAAGTAGTTTAAACTGAGCGATGCCTCCGCCGGGCGCGGTGCGCCATCGCTCTTGTTGACGATTTTTGTGGTACTGAGTTTAAATCCCAGAAATCAGCTAGTTGCTTCCACTGGTTTTTGCTGAGAAATATTCCCCGGTATTGGTTCGGTTTTCGTTCCTGGAGATACAGCTGTGACTTCAATATGGTTGAATAACGTGGTGACAAATGCAAATAGCAAGAATGGTAGGGACAACAAAACTATGAGACCTACAGTTGCTAAAGCATATACAGGACGTTTAGCACCCATTAAAGCTAAAGCCGATGCTAAACTGACAGTGATTGTAATTAGCCAAACAATTATTTGACCGTAGATATCACCAAAGGTCAGGGTACAGACAAAACGGTATTTTTGAAAATTACTCTTGTCCATCATGTTTTATATTTGTTCCACTTCTCTCCTATAGGTTCTACGTTAAAGCCATGTTTGGCTTGCAGTCAATTTCTCAATATTTTGGCAAATTTTGTAATATCACTTAACAATAGTTATTTGAGTTACGAGGTTTCACGTACTTAGAGGATGTTTGATAAGTTTTCAACAGCTAATTTTTATCTTAGGGAACAGGGAACACCGGAAGGATTGGGGAACACACCGAACACGGTATGGCTAACGCCACGCTATCGCTATCGACTTCGCTCACCGACCACACAAAAAACAATAAAATCCAGTTCCCTCCCCTTACAAGGGGAGGGTTAGGGTGGGGTCAAACAGGGGTCAAGCAATATTTGATACACTAATCATGACTTGACAAACATCCTCTTAGGCCTAGCAACCACCCGCGCTGGAAGAAATTAATAAATTCATCAGAGTGCTTGTGAGGTGAAAATGCTTCTAGCTATGGTCAGTCTCAGTGGCACAATAGGTTAGTTTGTACTTATCAAAGGATATGGCGGGGGATATTAAATAATATCCGACGGTAGTTTTGTAGCAAAGACGACAATTTTTATGATATCAGGGGACTAAAATAAATTAAAGTCAAGGAATAACTACAAATCCAGCCTAGCTGGAACGAAGGTTACACCCTGCTTGTGACTACCAAAGTAGAATTACAACTACTGAGCAGTTTCTCACGCATAAATTTAAATTTAATCTGGGGGATCACTATGTTCAAGAGCAAGAACTAATAAGTATAAGTTAACGGAATACCATTTTTATATTTTCTTTGTTATTTTGTATTTAACGGGACAGTTATTCATTATCCAGTGAGCTAAATATAAAGTGAGTGAACTATTTACCAGGAAAGTCTATGCAAATTACTCACTTTGTGATTGTCCTCGTTTGATTTATCAACACAAGACAAATCCCGGATATAGATGGCATGGTAAAATTCCCAATCGGCAAATAGTTTATCAATACAAGGAACACCTTGGTCATAACTATGGTTAAGACAAATAATCAGCATATTATCCTACCTGCTTTTATCAAAGCTGTAGAAGTGGAAGCAAGTGAGAATGTAGGTAGCAACAATAAATTTACTCGACGCAAATTCTACTTACTGCAACCATTACGTAAAAGGCTAGACAAGATTGAAATTAAAAATCGCGACTTTGCTCACTTTATTGCTAAAATGATTCCGGCTCAGTGTCCTTTCGAGCGCGACGTCATGCTATTTGGGCGCAAAATAGCCCACATCCCCCCTCTGTGTAAGCTTAATCCACTGTATGATGAATTTGTCGGCCTGCGCTTTCGCGCTTTGTGTTATTTAGTAGATGAGTGTGGAGAGGACATTCAATCTTACTGCTAAATCCTAACTGAGAAAACATGGTATGGAAATTAAAATTGAGCATCAACCAAGTCAAGTGCGCCTCAACCAGTTGGGTGTGTTTCAGTGGGAAATTTGGCAGAAAGAAATATCCAAATTTACCTGGACTTATGATACTCAAGAAACTTGTTATTTTTTGTTAGGTGATGTCGTTGTTACCCCCGATGGTGGACAACCGGTGAAAATAGGAAAGGGTGATTTAGTGACTTTTCCGGCTGGTATGTCTTGTATATGGGAAATCACCAGCGACGTGAAAAAACATTACTGTTTTGATTAGTTAAGAGCCAAGAATCATGAATGAATTTCCTGGTCTTTTGGTTTCTTTCATCCTCCAGAATGCAAACATCTCCACAGTGACTAGGAATTAAATAGAAGGATAGGAGACATGGTGGTGCTGTGTCTCCTATTATTTTTAATATGAGAGTTATCAGGTAAATAAAATGCATATTTATTGATTTATGTGTTTGTTATTTAAGTAAAAATAAGTAAGTAATTCAAGGTATTTTGTGAGGAAAATGTCGATAAAACAGCCTCTAGATACGCTTATAAGGAAGTGAATGACAATAACTATAACTATAACTATAACTATATGTTAAAGCCTTTTTCAGGCTAATGAAGTACACATCAATTGCCTGTTCCCTATTCCCTATTCCCTGTTCCCTGTTCCCTGTTCCCTCAAACTAAACAACTTTGTACCTCACGAGCATGGGAAATGCTATATCTAGCATAGTATACTTTATTGCCATCAATTATTAATAACAATTGTTATTGCTGTTTTATGATTCTCCTGAACATAATTTCAGATATTACTCCTGTTGTTTGATAAAAAAAGTCATTTTTTATTCTTATTTCAAAAAATACTTGTATTTTGAATATATTTTGAATATATATAATTTCCCCAGTTAAAATGCAAGTATAAATGACAAGCATCAAAAGTTGATCATGCTAACTGAAGACAATTTAGAAAGTCTGCAAGAGGTTGTGGCAATTTGGAATGAGTGGAGGCGGAAATATCAAGGTGCAGAAGCTAACTCCTATGGCGCCAAGCTGATTAACGCTAACCTAAGTTACGCAAACCTAAATGGGGCTGACTTACATCGCGCTAACTTGAGAGGAGCTAACTTGAAAGGGGCGAATCTGAGCGGGGCGAATCTGACTGGGGCGAATCTGACTGGGGCGAATTTATCCCAATCAAACACAATGGCCGCAAACTTCCATAACGCCACTCTGACAGGTGCTTGTATCCAAGACTGCAATTTTCATGGTGCAACAAAACTAGATGCAGCAATTTGTGAATATGTTGATTGAGAATTAGCTGCGGATCTGATATAAATTCTCATCCAGTAGTAGAGGAATTTTCTAAAATGCTAGAAATTGGATATTCCCAAACTAAATTCTCTCACACAATGTTACTACATTTAAGCACCTGGCAAGAAGTTGAAACCTATTTACAAGAATCTCAGGGTATTATTATCCCCATTGGATCCACAGAACAACATGGACCCACAGGGTTAATTGGTACTGATGCTATTTGTGCAGAGGCGATCGCTGGTGGCGTTGGTGAAGCAACTCAAGCAATGGTTAGCCCTACAATCAATGTGGGCATGGCATTACATCATACCGCTTTTCCCGGTACAATAAGCCTACGTCCAAGTACATTGATTCAGGTAGTCAGAGACTATATTACTTGTTTAGCTAAAACTGGTTTTACTAAGTTCTATTTTATCAATGGACACGGTGGTAACATTGCCACCCTGAAAGCTGCATTCTCAGAAACCTATGCGCACTTGGAAAATTTGCAGATTAGCAACGCCCAATGTCAACTTGCTAACTGGTTTATGTGCAGTTCTGTATATAAACTTGCCAAAGAATTATATGGTGATCAAGAAGGCTCCCATGCTACCCCCAGCGAAGTAGCCGTTACCCAGTATATTTATCCACAATCTATTAAAAAAGCATCTCTGACACCAGAAGTTGCTCTTGGACATAAAATTTATGGTGCAACTGACTTCCGCAGACGCTATCCAGATGGACGCATGGGTTCAAATCCGGCTTTAGCAACACCAGAACACGGTCAGCAGTTTTATGATTTGGCGGTGACAGAACTCAGTACAGGATATTTAGAGTTTTTGAAAGCCCAATAGTATGGCTAGTCGTTAAGTTTACATGGTGGGCTACGGCGCGGTGGCTACATATACTTATATGTTTAATTTTATGCCTAACCCACCCCAGATGGTTACTACAAACTCTTATATTTTGCGTGGCTTACCCATGAATGTTCTTTACATCTTTGTATTGAGCTTAAACACTGGCCTTTACCGCAAAATCTCTACCTCTTCAGCCACATTCATCTGGTCAAGGACTCCCCAAACTTGCTGTAACATTGGTTCTAACCCAGCGCGGGTAACTGCGGAGATTAAGAACACAGGACAAAGGGATAGGTGATGAAGTTGAGCCCCTAGGGCTTCTAAATCCACTGTGTCCCTGTCCACCGCATCAATTTTATTCAGCGCTAAAATTTGGGGACGCTTTGCTAAACCTCGTCCATAGGCTTGCAACTCTTCCTTAATTATCTTGTATTCACCAATCACATCTTCGCTAGTTGCATCAATGAGGTGTAGCAGAACCTTTGTGCGTTCAATGTGGCGCAAAAAATCGTATCCCAAACCCGCACCCTGAGAAGCACCTGCAATTAAACCGGGAATATCAGCAAAAACAGTACCATCACCAGTAGGTTTTCTGACTACACCCAAATTAGGGATGAGAGTTGTAAAAGGATAGTCAGCAATTTTGGGACGTGCGGCTGATAGAGATGAAATTAGCGTAGATTTACCAGCATTGGGTAAGCCAATAATTCCTACTTCCGCCAAAAGTTTTAACTCTAGGCGTATTACCTTCATTTCTCCTGTGAGTCCAGGTAAAGCATATTCTGGAGCGCGGTTACGGTTACTCAGAAAATGCTGATTTCCTAGTCCACCTTTTCCACCTTCAGCAACCCGAAAACTTTGTCCAGGCTCAATTAAATCACATAGCAAAGCCCCTGTACTGGCATCATATACAGAAGTACCGCAGGGAACTTCGATGATTAAATCCTTACCATTAGCGCCGGTACAGTTATTTGGTCCACCACGTCCACCATTATCAGCTTTAAAAAGATGCTTGTATCGAAAGTCCAGCAAAGTTTGTAGGTTAGTATCCACAACAAAAATCACCGAACCCCCTCGTCCCCCGTTTCCACCAGATGGACCCCCTGCTGGTACGTATTTCTCACGTCGGAAGGCGACGATACCATCCCCACCTTTACCCGCTTCAACTTCGATTACCGCTTGGTCAATAAATTGCATAATTTAGTTATTTATCATTGGTCATTGGTCATTAGTCCTCTGGAACGTTACCAATTGATTTCAGGTATCCGTTACTTTGAGTTCTAGTTCATTGGTTGTTAGCTTTAATACATCTAATTGTTCATTTGTTAACAGGTTACGATTATATGCTGCTATGAGCCAGTGCTGATTTTTCTACAAAGACACCCTAGCTATTTTGACGAAAAGACTATTTCTTTGATAACTTCCTGTTCATAAACCTTCTGCTATATTCCCACCAATGTTATCTGCTCAACGAATTATTTATTTACCTAGTGTATCTTGGTCTAATGGCTGCCAAGCATTAACCATTTTGCAGACAATTGATCAACCCGTAATTTTAGAAACCTCCCACTTGACTAAACTAGCAAATTCCCAGACTCCAAATTAACATAAATTTCTAGTACAATTTACTACAAATTTGATAAATTAATTAATGGAAAAGTATCTCGGACAGATTACTACATAAGATATAAGTAGCAGTAACCTAACTAGACAGCCCAACTAACTGTAATCAAGTATACATGAAAGTTTATTTTGGCATTGAGCATGAAGTCGCTTTCCTCAACCACGAAGGAAAATTTGCTGATTTTTCCCAAACTAAATTCGCTGAGTTTAATCAAATTGTCGAAAAACTGCCCACGTACCCCAACGATTATTCACAATTGCGCGTTGGGGATGCTGGTATTCGGCAAAAGAGATGGTATATTGAGGGTTTTGAAAGATTTGCTAATTCTGAAAAGGTGATAGACTGTATACCCAAAGGTATCGAAATCAGAACCACTATCCACTCTGATATTTCAGGTGCTTTAACTGAATTATCACAAAGTTTTCAATTACTGCGTGAAGTAGCTGCTGGCTATGGTTTTTCACCTGTTTTAACTAGTTTTAACCCCTATAAGACTGTATTTGAACCTCAACCACCTTTAAATGATTATGAACTCCAACAGTTACAGACTTATCCTGATGAACAAACCGCCAATATTTACATGGTAACTTATGGTCCAGATTTAAATATCTCAGTGCCAGATTTACCAATTGAAAATGTGATTGATATTGGCAAGAAGTTAACCTATTATAGTCCCTATATAGTTCCTTTTAGTTATAGTTCCCCTTTTTATAATGGGGGATTATGGGATGGTTTGTCAGTGAGAACTTTTTTCAGAACGGGAAAAAGATCGGCAGCACTGGTGTTTGTCGAAAAGGAAGAACAACTCATTAATAGCGTACCATCATTGACAAAAATCGCCCGTATTCCTGCTGAAGTAGGACGCATTGAATTTAAAGCTTTTGATAGTTGTGATGACTTTTCTATCTATGGGGCGTTGTTGGCATTATTGAAAGGTTTGATATTGGATAAAAGTTTACCAGGTAGAGCAATTAGGCCTAACGCGACTTTACACCAAATCTCTGCAAAAAAAGGCTTTGATTATCCAGATATTTGTGCTAATGCTACACAGCTTTTACAAGTAGCTGAGGTTTCCTTGAAGGATGATTCAGATATTCAGTTATTAACACCATTAAAAGATATACTAGCAAAACGCAGAACTAAATCCCATGAACTAATAGCGGCTTACCAAAGTGTCGGTTCAATTGAACAAGCACTGCAAAATACCTACGCCCACCCTAGCATAGGGAGTAGGACAAATGAACAACCTCACCTTTAGGGGCAATTCATAGAATTGCCCCTAGATAATTTAGTCTTTTATTTAGGAATTTGTATTGGTTGACTGACTGGGTGGGATACCTTCAATGGTAATCAACCCCTCGATTACAGTTTTGACGATTGGTGCGGCCACAGTAGAACCATAAGCATTTGTGCCTTGTGGCTCATCCACTACCGCAAAAACTACATACCGGGGAGATTCTACCGGTAAAATACTTACGAAGCTAGTTATGCGCGCATTTGGGAGATAGCCACCATTTGGACTCGCTTTTTGAGATGTACCGGTTTTACCACCAATGCGATAACCGGGAATTTTGGCACTACTACCAGTACCTTCTGATACTACAGTTTCCATCATTTCCACTACCTTTTGAGTTGTGGTTGCTGAGAAAATTTGGCGTGTTGTGGGCAGATCAGGTGCATAATGCATCTGGCCTTTACTGTCCACCAACCCTTGCACTACATGGGGTGTGACTAATTTACCCCCATTCGCTAAAGCGCCATGCATTTGCACCAACTGTAACGGTGTTAAAGCAAAACCTTGCCCAAAGGATGTAGTTGCTGCTTCAATGGGTGAACTGAGAAACTGTCTTGAACCTTTGAGCCGTCCCCCCACTTCAAAAGGCAAATCTGTATCGACTGTTTCCCCTAGTCCCAAACGTTGTAGCCAATTGTAATAAACTTGTGGTTGTATGCGTTCAATGATCCGCACCATGCCAATATTGCTAGAAGTTTGTAATATCTGTGCAATGTTAATATTGCCATAACTCTTATGACCTGCATTTCTAATCGTGTGCTTACCTATTTGAATAGAACCGGGGTCATTAAACACATCATCTGCTTTAATTACGCCATTCTCTAGGGCGATCGCCACATTCAAAGGCTTAAAAGTCGATCCCGGCTCATAAAGATCAGCTACTGTCCAGTTTCTAAATAGGGAAATATCAGCACTAGAGTATTCATTGGGGTTATAGGTAGGATAAGAAGTCAGAGCTAGTAAAGAACCGTCTGAAGCATCCATAACAATTACCGCGCCGCGTTTAGCCTGAAACTTCTCTATCTGTTTTTCTAAAGCAGTACCGGCGACCCTTTGCAACCGGCTATCAATAGTTAATTGCAGTCGCAGGTCATCGAAATTTAAAAATCCTTCCGGTGCATGAATTGGTAGAAGTCTACCATTACCAGCCTTACTCAGCCGCGCTGTCTGCGCGGAACGTTCTAATAAATTCTCTTGACTGTATTCCACACCAGCCTGACCCCTACGGTCAAGATTGACGTAGCCCACCACGTCCGCAACCACATTCTTTTGCGGGTAATATCGGGAGTATTTTTGAATCAATTCTAAGCCATTTAAGCGCAATGATCTCACACGCCCAGCACTTACTTCGGGTAAGCCGGAAGCAAGTGTAATCCCACTCCTGCGACTTTCAAAAGTTTTCACCAATTCAGCCGGGGGTTTGTCGAGTATGGGAGCGAGTTGTTCTGCCATTTGTTTATTAGACTGACCAAACAGCTTAGGATGGGCATATAAGGTATATACAGGTCGGTCAACAGCTAATACACTATTAGTGCGATCTACCACTAGGCGACGGGGAACGAAAGGTCGTAAATTCACCATTTGCTGGTTACGCGCCTTCTCGGTTAACTTTGCTCCCTGGATAATCTGCAACTGATATAAATTAATAGCCAACCCCAAGCCTGCGGTCATTAATATGCCCCAAACCACGAACAGCCGGGGTCTGGTATTGGATATCTGGTCTTGAGGATTAGAGGTGAACCTAAACCTCTGTATAAATGCCAGGATAGAAGACTTTCCTCGCCTTCTAAATGCTGAATTTTGAAAATTTCTCAATTTTAGTTTACCGGGTGACTTCTGCATTTACCTGCTCAGTATTAGTTATCAGTTATTAGGAACAGCCGGATTCCCCTAAGTGCATCATTCAGGGTTGAAATCCTGTACTCCCGCTTTGATAACTCTAATATCCTAGTGGTAAGGGAGTGTTTTGCGGCTTTTCCATATTTAGTGCTGTGCCAGGGGGTGTAGCATCAGAACTAGAAGATGGAGATGCTGCGGGCAAAAAAATTGTTCTGGCTGGTGTTGGTGACACTAGCCCAGTGCCTTCCTCTTCTGCTTCTTCAGCCATTTTGTTCTTGAGGGTAGCGTTAGTTGTGGTTAACTGCCGTTCATAAAGTTTCAGGTTTTGTAGCCTGTTATATTCGTGACTCCACAGTTGTTGAGAATATACTATCCAACCATACACAAACAAAGTTGCTGCTACCAATAAAAACGTCACTACGGAGGAATAACGATGTGATGTGTACAAGCGCAGTAACCAAAAAGGTCCAGATCCCGAATTAGGCATCACAGGTAAGCTACCTTCCCCTAGCTTCTGATTTTTCTGGGTTGTTCTATTTGACTGACTTTCCACCCGTGAGACTCGTTGTTTAGCGACTTCAGGCAATGGATGAGTCGTAGAAACCGGCAACTTCTTTACAGCACGCCGTTGTCTTTTTGAGGATACTGGCAAAGGTACATCTACAGGTGTAGATGTACTCCCAGCGGTTGATCCTAGAGGCATGGGAGGCCTCTCCCCCTTGGATGGGGTAGGATTTATTCGGAACCAAAGACCTGTTTTGGGAACAGGCGATTTACGCACAACAGCCATATAATATGTTTTTAGATGGAAAATACAGTGTTTTAAACCTTTAGCCTGTTTGGCCTCAGGCGACAATCCTCGTCTGATACTTCACTGCACTAATGATGGCATTAGCAGGGTATTGTAATACCTGTCACTGGTAGGCAGCAATGTGCCATTTCAAGTATGGCAACACAAGGCAGCAAGGCACAAGAGCCTTCTAAAATAAAGAATTTTCATCTGATGTCTTGTTTGTCCGCCTTGATTTTGGCTATCTGCTGACTGGAGTCCCGAAGCAGAGAAATTAATCACCCTCTTGCATAATCAATCAGCCTCAAAAAATCAGCCGAAAGTATTGCTTTTGAAAATCTCAGCACAAGACATTTTTAAAATTAGCAACAAATAGGTTATGTTATACAACAGGCTATTTTTTTATTGCCATTTTCTGGTGAAAGAGGAGTTTATGTTGAAAACAAAAATCTTTGGTTTTGTTCTAATGTTAGGGTTGGCTGCGGTTCTTGGAGCCTGTGAGCCTGGGACTGAGCCTGAAACTCCACCAGTGACTCCCACTCCTGGTGAACCCACTGACGGTGCTACTCCTGCCCCCGCACCCGGTACCAATCCCCAATAAATTTTGACTCAGTAAATCGCCCCCAAGAAAATTAAAAAAGGTATAATCTATTACTGAATTTGGTAAATTTTTTTGGGGCGGTTATACAACATCTTTTTGTCAAATAGACTGAAAACTTTAATTAAATTAGCAGGCAAATGGTACTGGTTAATATAATTGCAAATGTAACCAGGTTTCATGGTGGTGGCTTACGGAAAAATTATCAGATGTATTAATCAGTTATTTATGCAACTTCTTGAGTTGGTAATTTACGTAAGTCATACTCCTGCTATAGTGCTGAAATAAACATACTTTCTTGGCAAGTTGCATATTTAAAGGCATAAAATTAATCCTCATAGCGGGGCAAAGTAGCTTTATGTTGCTACTACAATTTAGTACATCCCATTACTGTCGCAAAGCTCGTCTGGCGCTGGGCTATAAGCAAATTAATTATAAAACTGAAAATCTGACTCCTGGGTGGCATATCCTGCGAGTTAAGCCGCTAACAGGTTTGAAGACTTTACCTGTGTTGTTACCACTGGAGGGTCAACCCAATGCGATCGCTGACTCTACCGAAATTTTAAAATTCCTGGAAACTTATCAACCACAACCGTCCTACTTCTTACCCGACCATCAACAGCAGACAGAAGCGTGGATGTTAGAGGATTGGTTGGATGAAAGCATTGGTACAGCCACCAGGTTTGTATACTATCAGTTTCGGGCTGGGGAAGGCAAGGAAATTGACCCTTCACTGGTTAGTCAGATGGTAATTTCAGTAGTCCGCCAACAATATGGTATCAACCAAACTACTGTGGAATTGGCTAAAAAGAGACTTGCTATTGCCTTTTCAGAGTTATCTATTCGCTGGCAAAAAAATGACTACTTAGTAGGTAATCAGCTAAGTGTGGCAGACATTAGCGCAGCTGCTTTGCTGAGTCCTTTAGCACTGATTCCTGAGTATCGTCAAGGATATCCCTGGTTATTTGAGCGCATTGTGCAAGTCCACCAACTGTGTCATGAACCATTAGCACCAGGGTTGAGTGATGGTTAGGATGAAGGTAATGGGGAGAAAAAAAATAGTATTTTGGGTTGTGAGTATTAGTACTACCCTTTTGTTAGGCTGGAGTGGCCATTGGGGAACAAGTGCGATCGCATTACCCCCACCCGAAGATATACCAGAAGAAATATTGCGGAGGGAAATTATTCTAGACGCGCGATCGCCAGTGGACGGTAAAGCCCTGAATCCTGCCGAATACGCAGAATTACAAGAACAGCTACAAGTAAGTCCTCCACCCAAACTGAATGCCGATTTACGACAAACCATTTACTTGATAAGATTACGTAAGGCATTACTACAAATTTTCCCCTTCTTAGATATTTGAAGTAATTATAGCGAAAATGCCGAAAAACCTTGATAACCAGGCGCATATCCCCGTGTTTAAATAGTGGGGATCAAGGCACACCTTTCTCACTTATTACTAACTTTAGGTAAATTTGAGCAGATTTTGAGTGACAGTCGTTAAACCCCAATCTCCAGTGACCATTCTGATGTAGGATAACGGTGACGACAAAATTACAAATAAATTTAGAACCATAAATTTAGAACCATAAATTTAGTTCTTTCTGGGGAAAACCCAGATCTACTCTCTAGGGTCAGCAATGGGAGTAACTCACTCAATTACTGTATTCAAATCTAGGTAGCTTCATCTCTATGACCACAATTATCCCAGAACAGGTTAACCGTATAGTTGGGAATCAGCATCACGATCCCTTTGAAATACTAGGTTCTCATTGCATAGAACAAAATGGCAAAAAAGTCTGGGCTGTGCGAGCCTACCTACCAAATGCGACTGCAGCATCGGTAATTCTTCCTGAGGATCGTCAGGAATACCCAATGGAGACAGTACATAATCCACATTTTTTTGAATGCATAATTGAAACAGCGGAACTGACAAACTACCAGTTACGGATTAAAGAAGGTGAGCATGAGCGTGTCACCTATGACCCATACGCCTTCCGGTCTGCGAAACTAACAGACTTTGACTTACATTTGTTTGCCGAAGGCAATCATCACCGAATATACGAAAAAATGGGATCCCATCCCACAGAGATCAATGGTGTTAAAGGTGTTTATTTTGCCGTTTGGGCTCCCAATGCTCGTAATGTTTCCTTGCTAGGAGACTTCAATCTGTGGGACGGGCGTAAACACCAGATGCGCAAAGGCTCCACCGGCGTTTGGGAATTATTCATTCCTGAAATCGGCGTAGGAGAGCATTACAAGTATGAAATTAAAAATTTTGAAGGGCATATTTACGAAAAATCCGATCCCTATGCTTTCCAACAGGAACCCCGTCCCAAAACTGCCTCCATTGTCACTAATTTAAATACTTACACTTGGAGTGACCAAGACTGGATGGAAAAGCGTCGTCACACCGACCCCCTGACCCAACCAGTCTCCGTCTACGAAGTGCATTTAGGCTCTTGGTTACACGCTTCTAGTTCAGAACCAGCTAAATTACCCAATGGTGAGACAGAACCCGTAGTTATAGTTTCAGAACTCAAACCAGGCGCACGCTTCCTCACCTATAGAGAACTAGCAGACCGACTGATCCCCTATGTCAAAGAATTGGGGTACACCCATTTAGAACTGCTACCCATTGCGGAGCATCCCTTTGATGGGTCTTGGGGTTATCAAGTAACTGGATATTATGCCCCCACTTCACGTTTTGGCAGCCCCGAAGATTTCATGTATTTTGTTGACAAATGCCACCAAAACGATATTGGTGTAATTGTCGATTGGGTTCCCGGTCACTTTCCTAAAGATGGTCATGGTTTAGCTTTCTTCGATGGTACTCACCTTTATGAGCACTCCGACGCGCGCAAAGGAGAACACAAAGAATGGGGTACTTTAGTTTTCAACTACAATCGCCACGAAGTTAGGAACTTTCTAGTAGCTAATGCCCTCTTTTGGTTTGATAAATACCATATTGATGGTATTCGCGTTGATGCTGTGGCTTCCATGCTTTACCTAGACTATTGCCGCAAAGCAGGAGAATGGCTACCTAACCAATACGGCGGTAGAGAGAACTTAGAAGCCGCAGATTTTATGCGTCAAGTTAATCACATTATCTTTAGCTATTTCCCAGGTATTCTTTCGATTGCAGAAGAATCCACTTCCTGGCCTATGGTGTCCTGGCCTACCTACACAGGCGGACTAGGGTTTAATTTAAAGTGGAATATGGGCTGGATGCACGATATGCTGGACTACTTCAGTATGGATCCGTGGTTCCGCCAGTTCCATCAAAATAATATTACCTTTAGTATGTGGTATAACCACAGTGAGAACTTCATGCTGGCTTTGTCCCATGATGAAGTGGTACATGGTAAGAGCAATATCATCGGCAAAATGCCCGGTGATACATGGCAGAAGTTAGGCAATGTCCGTTGTTTATTTAGCTATATGTTTGCTCACCCAGGCAAGAAAACAATGTTTATGAGCATGGAGTTCGGCCAATGGAGTGAGTGGAATGTCTGGGCAGATTTGGAGTGGCAATTATTACAATATCAAGACCACCAACAATTAAAGCAGTTTTTCCAGGATCTAAACCTTCTCTACCGTTCTGAACCAGCTTTATATACTCAGGATTTCGCCCAAGATGGCTTTGAGTGGATTGATTGTAGCGATAACCGTCATAGTGTCGTTTCTTTTATCCGTCATGACAAGGATTCTGATGATTTCATTGTGGTGATTTGCAACTTCACTCCCCAACCACATTCTCACTACCGCATTGGTGTACCAGAGGAAGGATTTTATACCGAGTTGTTTAACAGTGATGCCCGTCCCTATGGCGGCAGTAATATGGGTAACTTAGGTGGTAAATGGACTGATAATTGGTCTTTACATAGTCGTCCTTATTCCCTCGATTTATGTCTACCACCTTTGGGTGTGTTGATGCTGAAGTTGGATCGGCACAAAACATCTGAGGGAATGGTGTAATACATTCCCCTGATCCCCCGCTGAACGGAAATAAGAAGCGATCGCTTCTTATTTCTCTTGAAAAATTCAACTTAAACCGTAACAGGTGACAAAAGTTGAATGTTGGAGAAGACAAACTCTTGAGTGGAAATTTTTCCATCTGTTTGAGTGCGTATTTCCCGACGATTTAAAACAAAATATGCGCCAACTTTTTCATATTCATCGGTAAACTCACTTCTCCCACCTTTTTGTTGCCCTGTTTTGGGATCGTGGTATACAGAATCATAGGTATGGGACAAATAACCCGCCCCAGTGTCATGGCTGCTAAAAGTGTTAATTGTCACAAAAGTACCGTGAATTAAACGGTGGACGTGGCAAACCTCATTATTGCGAACCTTATATTTATCGCCTTCAGATTTACCACCAACTAAAATTTCAGTTGCACCAGTCTCGTCAGTTTCTCCATAGCTGAATTTATTCTCACAGTGAGTGTCCTCAAAGCTGCGACGGACGCGGTGAATGGCAATTTCCCACGCCTGTCCGTGAATGGCTTTCTTTGCTTGCTCATCTTCTACCCCCAACACTTCCGCCTTGAGGTTAGCATCGATGACAACTTGACCTGTAAATAGTTGGTCATCATATTTATAAGTAATATCTGCGCTATAACCGGGAAAACTCTTGTCCCAAGTGTAGCGATTTTCATAAGCAGCCCGGAAAAGTTCCTGAGCGGAAAGTTTTGTAATTGTCATCTACTTCTCCCAGAGTGACTAGCTATATTAGCGTTTTATCTTGGCTGGTATTAGCATAGAAGTAAATATGAAGCTTTGCATAGTCCCCAAGTGGGTACACTTATGCCTAATTCTCTTTCCCTTATATTTCAAGCGATCGCAAATGTCAGCAACGAGCAGGAACTACGAGTGGCGCTCATGGATAAAATTGGTGAGTATTTTGGCGTCCAACATTGCGGGATCTATCTCATCAATGAACAGCCAAATGCGGTTAATGTTCAGGCTATTCCCGCCGTATGTATGGAAAACAATCCAGTTGGTCGTTATGTAGTGGAACGACACGCTCCCGCCCATGAACAATTAATACTATCACCAGGAGATTGGAAACATTTTTGTCCCCGTCATGACCATGAACACGTGATGACTGGGCCAATTGTTTGCGATGGTCGTCTAGTGGGGACATTAAACTTAGCTCGCGATCAAGGGACTGATCCCTTTAATGGCGATGACTTAGCTGACTTAAGCGCTTTGTGCATTCATTTATCAGCAAAACTTGCCACTCTCAGAGCCAAAGAAGCAAAAATATCCAATTCACTGTTAGTCAGTCCCTTAACCGCGCGTGAGCTAGAAATTGCTGAGTTGGTAGCACAGGGGTTAACCAATGCCGAAATTGGTGGACAACTCTGGATCACACAGAATTCTGTCAAGCAAGCTTTAAAACGGATGTTTCGTAAGCTTGGTGTTTCAACTCGTACAGAAATGGTCGCAAAACTACATTTTATCTGCTAGTTAACTCCTACAGAATACCCTTAGAACTGGGAATGTTACCAGCCCGACGGGGGTCAATTTCCACCGCCATTCGGGTTGCTCTGGCAAAAGCTTTAAATGTTGCCTCAATAATATGATGGGAGTTAATGCCATCCAGTTGACGAATGTGTAATGTCATTTGGCTATGGTTAACCAATGCTACAAAGAATTCCCGTACTAGCTGAGTGTCATAGGTTCCCACTCGCTGGGTGGGAATTTCCAAGCCATAACTCAGATGAGGTCTGCCAGAAAAGTCCAGCACCACTTGCACTAAAGCTTCATCCAATGGTGCCAGAAAATTACCAAAACGAGTAATACCTTTCCTGTTACCTAGGGCTTGACTGAAAGCTTGCCCTAAAGTGATACCCACATCTTCATTCGTGTGGTGATCATCAATTTCCCAGTCTCCCCGGGCTTGTACATTTAAGTCAATCAGCCCATGGGAGGAAATTTGATGCAACATATGATCTAAAAATGGAATCCCAGTTGCTGCTGTGCAGATGCCTGTACCATCCAAGTTAATAGTAACTTTTATATCAGTTTCGCCAGTGGTGCGATGAATCGAGGCTATGCGAGCAGTGTGAGTCGAATTAATTTGGCCTTGGAGTGAGTCCTTGCCGAAGGTATCGCTTGTTTGCATAGGTGGAGAATCGGGAATGGGGAATGGGGAAATCACAGACCCTATGGAGGGCGCATGACTGATGAGTGATGCTTGGTAACTGTATTTTGTCGGTTAACCGCCAACCGTCAACCGTCAACCGTTAACCTTAACAATGATTAATTATTACATTCCCATGATTTCATATCCTGCATCTACATACAAAACTTGTCCTGTAATGCCACTGGCTAAATCGCTAGACAAGAAAGCAGCAGTATTGCCCACTTCTTGCTGAGTAACAGTGCGTCGCAGGGGAGCTACTTCTTCTACATGGTGAATCATATCTAAAATTCCGCCTACTGCTGAAGATGCTAATGTGCGTATCGGCCCGGCGGAAATGGCATTCACCCGAATATTGTGTGGTCCGAGTTCAGCCGCCAAATAACGTACACTAGCTTCTAATCCGGCCTTAGCTACTCCCATGACGTTGTAGTTAGGAATTGCCCTGACACCACCCAGATATGTGAGGGTGATGATACTACCCCCTTCGGTCATCAGCGGTTTAGCCGCACCGCTTAACTGCACTAGTGAGTAGGTGCTGATTTCTAAGGCTGTTTTGAACCCAGAACGTGAGGTTTGGCTAAATCCACCGGTCAAATCCTCTCTGTTAGCGAAGGCCAGACAGTGGATGAGAATGTCCAATCTTCCCCACTGATCTTGAACTGCTTCAAAGGTAGATTTCACCTGTTCGTCATCTTGCACATTACAGGGAACAAATAAGCTGGGGTTGAGAGGTTCTACCAATTCCGCCACCTTTTTCTCCATCTTACCTCGCTCATCTGGTAGGTAGGTAATACCCAAGTTAGCTCCGGCTTGATGCAGTTGTTGAGCAATCCCCCAGGCAATGGAACGGTTATTGGCAATCCCTGTAACTAAGGCGTTTTTTCCAGTCAGATTCAGCATAGAAATTGTGAATGAGATCAATCATTAGGAGCATACTAGAATCTGCGCCGAGTTGCTCTTGGTTTGGCACATCATTTGCACAAATGATCATTTAGGGGACTGTTTTCTGAAAACTTTCTCTAGATAATCCTGAATATATTCTCAAGATATCGTGAATTTTTTGGGGAAAAACCTGATGACCTTAACTGTGTAAGTACTTATAACAACTACTAGCTAAAAAGATGAAAAATTATGTATCATTATGAACAAATAACGATGAAGTTATGGGTTTGAGTATAGGAATGTACAGAAAGGTTGACGGTGCTTTATTGATTTTTCAGGTGTATTCTTAGGTAATCAGTTTTTGTTTTTCCGGCATTGGGTAGGGGAAGGGAGATGATCGTGACACAAGATAAAGCCCTAGCAAATGTATTTCGTCAGATGGCGACCGGAGCATTTCCTCCAGTTGTAGAAACATTTGAACGCAATAAAACAATATTTTTTCCCGGCGATCCTGCTGAACGAGTTTATTTTCTTTTGAAGGGTGCTGTGAAACTTTCCAGGGTATATGAGGCAGGAGAGGAAATAACGGTAGCACTGCTGCGGGAAAATAGTGTTTTTGGTGTGTTGTCATTACTGACGGGAAATAAGTCTGATAGATTTTACCATGCAGTCGCATTTACGCCTGTAGAGTTACTGTCAGCCCCCATTGAACAGGTGGAGCAAGCCTTTAAGGAAAATCCAGAATTATCAATGTTGATGCTGCGAGGCCTATCTTCGCGGATTTTACAGACAGAGATGATGATTGAAACCTTGGCTCACCGGGATATGGGTTCGAGATTGGTAAGTTTTCTGTTAATTCTTTGTCGTGATTTTGGTGTTCCTTGTGCGGATGGGATTACGATTGATCTGAAGTTATCTCATCAGGCGATCGCTGAGGCAATTGGTTCAACTCGGGTAACGGTCACTAGGTTATTAGGGGACTTGCGTGAGAAACAAATGATTTCTATCCACAAAAAGAAGATTACGGTGCATAAACCTGTTACCTTAAGTAAGCAGTTCACTTAAAATCAATCGGGGGAGGTGGAGTGGTAAGGGTTGTGTTCTTCAAAATTACACCCATTGGGGATAAATCGAAAATTCTCAGTAGTTTCAGCTATTGCCTATCTGTCTTCCCCTACAAGATCATCCTTGAAAGTAGTAGGCTGTATCTGGAAGCATTATGCATCCGGCACACTACGTGAACGGTAGCTGAAGATGACCACCGGGTACATCCTGATCGCGGCAATTTTAATTTTGGGGGGCGTAATTGCCACCGTGGGCGATCGCATTGGCACACGAGTTGGCAAAGCACGCCTCTCACTATTTAACCTGCGTCCAAAAAAAACGGCTGTACTAGTAACTATATTTACTGGCGGCTTAATTTCGGCTTCAACATTAGGGATCTTATTTGCCGCTGATGAAGGATTACGGCAAGGGGTATTTGAGCTAGAAGATATTCAAAAAGACCTGAGAAACAAGCGGGAACAGCTCAAAATTGCCGAATCGGAGAAAAGCCAGGTAGAGGTTGAGTTAAGCACAGCTAGAATTGAACAAACTAAGGCGGAGCGACAGTTGCAGGTAATTAATAAGTCCTTACAAGCAGCTAACGCTAAACAAAAAGCAACACAAACTCAACTTCAACGTACCCAAACCCAGCTAGGTGAAGTAGTAAGTCAGTATCAACAAGCTTTAACTGAACTACAAAGCGTTTACGAGCAAAGACAAACACTCCAGCGGGCTATTGCACAACTGAGGGGAGAACGACAACGACTTTATGCCGAAGCTAAAACAGCAATAGAAGGGCGCGATCGCAAAATTACCCAACTTGATGCACTGATCAAAAAACGTAATCAAGAAATTGCCGCACGAGAGCAAGTAATCGCCACAAGGGAAGCCCTCCTCAAAGAATTAGAAAAACAACAGAATTTTTTAGAACAAGAAGTCGCAAGGCTAGAAAAGTATTATCAGTCATACCGTGACCTACGTCTGGGCAAACTCGCACTAGTTCGCAATCAAGTCCTGGCTGCGAAAGTGGTTCGCGTTAACCAACCTAGTGCAGCCCGTGAACTGGTAATACAACTGTTGCAAGCAGCTAACCAGAATGCCAACATTCAATTAACTGAACCCGGGGAAAATCCTACAAATAAACAGCTTATCGAGGTTAACCCAGAGAGGGTAGAACAACTGAGCCAGCAGATTAGCGATGGTCGAGAGTACGTTGTGCGAATTTTCTCTGCGGGGAATTACGTTCGCGGAGAAAAGCAAATAGAATTTTTTGCGGATGCAGCCCGAAATCAACTAGTGTTTTCCGAAGGCGAGGTATTAGCCACCACTACTGCTGACCCCAAAAAGATGACATCCTATCAGCTGTCCCAAAGACTAGATTTGCTGATTTCCGCTTCGGAATTTCGGGCGCGTAATGCTGGAATTGTGGAGGGTTTGTTAAGAGAAGGTACTCATTTACGCTTTTTCTTACAATTGAGACTATATGATCAACCTTTGGAAATTAAAGCGATCGCTATGGAGGACACTTATACAGCAGGTCCTTTAAGAATCAGGCTTTTAGCAATACTAAACGGAAAAGTAATTTTTAACACCTAAAAAAATAATTAAATCAAGCCATTGATGAAATTTCAGCGTATTGATTATGACTTTTAGTGAATTTTCACCCACACAACCAGTCATCTTAGGCTTCGACCCCGGTAAAGATAAGTGTGGTCTAGCAGTCATGGGACTAGATAGGCAATTGTACTATCACCAAGTTGTAACTGCACAAAAGGCCATCGCTACCATTGAAACCCTACGTCAACAGTTTCCCGTTTCCTTAATGGTCATGGGAAACCAAACCACTGCTAAACAATGGAAACAGCAATTGCGCGAAGCACTGGTAGAGCAGCTGAGTATCGTTTTAGTGGATGAGCGCTACAGCACCCTAGAAGCACGCGATCGCTATTGGCAGATGTACCCCCCCAAAGGGCTAACAAAACTCGTCCCCCAGGGTATGAGACAGCCACCACGACCCATAGATGATATTGTGGCCCTGCTCTTGATTGAACGGTACTTAAATCGCCTAACCACTAATGTTGATTAAGGGTTGAATTACATTACTCAGAGGATTAATATTTTGCTGGTTTCCTCCATATCAACTCACTCGCAATTCATCTCATCACTTCCGCTTCACGGTAAGACCAGAGGCTTCTTACTGTTTGAGCTAAAGTTCAGCCCTAATAGTAAAAGCATAATCCCCTCCCGGCTCTAACTGATAATCCTGTTGTTCTAAAAAACGACCAAGAGGTTCTTTAATCAAAGCGCGACCTTGGGAAGGCTTAACAGAAAGTTCTCCTCGGCGAAAATGCCATTGGAAATGCCACTCAAAGTTACCCGCACTTACTTCACCCTCAAGAAAGCCGAGTTGCCACGATTGACGGATAATTCTGACATGGGCTGTAGTTTCTGGAAGACGTTTGGCATTCACAATGCTTTGTGTTACTGGTGGAATTAAAGCCTAATCAATAGGCTACTTCTTTTATTTAGCAAACTTATCTAAAATATACAAACTCACATGGAAAAGACCGTAGCTGATCTTCGCAAGGATTACACCCTGCAAGATTTGAGCGAAACCGAAATTAACCCCAATCCTGTGATTCAATTTCAAAAATGGTTTGAACAAGCACTAGCAGCCCAACTTCCTGAACCCAATGCTATGACTCTGGCCACAGCTACACCAGACGGTAAGCCTTCAGCACGAATGGTACTACTCAAAGATTTTGATGAGCAAGGCTTTGTTTTATTCACTAACTACAATAGTCACAAAGGACAAGAACTAGCAGCAAATCCCCAAGCAGCTTTAGTATTTTGGTGGGCAGAATTGGAACGCCAAGTCAGAATTGTGGGGACTGTAGAGAAAATTTCCCCAGAACAGTCTGATAGCTATTTTGAGATGCGCCCCCCTAATAGTCGTTTGGGTGCATGGGCTTCTAATCAAAGTCAGGTAATTGTTGGTAGGGAAGTTTTAGAGCAACAACTGCAAGAATTCCAGCGCCAATATCAAAATCAGGAAGTTCCTAGACCTCCTCATTGGGGAGGCTACCGAGTCATTCCCACAGAAATTGAGTTTTGGCAAGGTCGCCCCAGTCGCCTGCATGACCGATTGCTCTATACTCGCTGGCATAATAGCAGTTGGAAAATTGAGCGCTTGTCACCTTGAAGAGTCGAGACTGGGAATTAGATTTTCCCAGTTTTTTTTGTTTATTCTGTGACTGGTACTTTAGTACTAGATGTAAACTGAACTCTGGGATCTGGCATGAAACTATATCTCAAATAAATTCCTCCCCAGATGAACAGGATAATTAACAAACCACCAATACCCAGGGGATTAGGTAACCAGAAAACTACTTCTATATGGGTTACCTGACCTGGTTGGATCTGCCATACTAATTCCCTGCCTTTTTTCTGGGGTGGGATAGCAGTTTCGTTTTGTTCAATATTTCTGGCTCCCCAAGGGGTATTTAAACTAAAATTGAGTTCTAGAATTGATTCAGTATCCGATAACACGTTGCCTCTACCGGCAATTAAGGAGAGCGATCGCAAGTCCAAATCATAAATTAATCGATTCCTGACTAACAAGAGAAAATTGTTTTGATCTATGAATAAATTTGATTCAATTTTCGGTGGTGCTGACTCCGATGATTGCTGTACACCCTCAGCTTTTTCATTTCCACGAGAGTTAAAAAAATCATTAAATTTCTCTTGCAACTCTTGACCATTACTGAAGGGAATTTTAACTATAATTTCTGAAGCAGAAATTCGTTGGGTTTTACCATCTAGTTGACGGGCACGACGTTCTATGCTAATTAACCATTCAGATACAGAATCGGCACTAAAGCTAGTGAGTCGTTCTCCCAATTTAATATGCTGTACCATTTCGCCACTGTTGGAGTGATGAAAATTAACCCCGGTATCGTACTCTACACACCCAGTCAACAGTAGTGATGTCAATATCACCAGCCACAAGATAGGATTTTTAATGGCAAATATCCGATGGATGAGATTCCTACCTATCAGCTTGACCACCAAAGCCATTTTTACTAAGACAAAACTTAATGCTCTAGTCAATCTCACGAAAATCTTGTTCAAAATAGGATGATTCATATAACGGTTGACGGTTGACGGTTGACGGTTGACGGAAGGGCGATCGCCTATGGTAATGCGATCGCTCCTCAGACCAGATGCTAAAATGTCCTATTGAGCAATCTAGGGTAAATTATCGGGGTCAATGCCCTGGGATTGTAAATAGGCTCTGAGTTTTTCCTTGGCTTGCCTTTCGGCTTCAGCGCGTTGGCTTTGCGCTTCAGCGCGTTGGCGTTCCTGCTCAATCTTCTCCACCGCCCAGGGTAATACATTCCCCGCCTGATCCCACCATCTCAACCAATAGCCGCTGCGTCCTCCCTTTTCTCCCATCCAAGTTCCCAAAAACAGCCCCATACTCTCTACCCAGTGACGCCCATTTTCATCTGGCTGTTTTAATTCATACTGGCCATTTTCTAACTGATAATATTCTATTAATCCTCCCTCTGGTTCAAAAATCACGTATACTGGTACTTGCAATATCTGCTGATAAAAAAACCATTTTCCCGGTGGGTAAGTAGGCTTAACGGAATATTCTCCCCCTTCTTTATCTGAGAGAAATTCCATGACTATGGCGGGGATATCTCCCTGTAAATGGGGTGTGTAACTTTTTCTATCTGGTAATATCTCTTTAACTGCGGGTACATATAACCAATCTGGGGCTTTAGCAATAAACTGCCCCTCTACGGTGGCACATAAGCCAAAATTGGTAGCAATTAACATTTGTGGCTGAATCCAACCGGTGATTTCTAAACTTTCCCTTAATGCTCCTGCTAATAGTGGTTGCCCTGTATTATCCACCGGTTCATCCTCTTTTAGGTCAAAATCAGGCGGTAACGGTTCCCAGGTGATAACCATTCCTGGAGGTGATGCGGTTTCACTAGTGCGAGTCGTTGTCACCATAAACACTACCTAATATTTATCATTATTATAGTTTTATTGGTTGATGGTTGACGGTTGACGGTTGACGGAAGGGCGATCGCCATGAAGCTCGGCAATTGGGAGCCGGGGGTTACGGAGCCAGGGGTTAGAAACCCCCGTCTAAAAGCTGAAGTCGGATTAATCCGACTGAGTGTTAAATATAACATTATAAATCCCATTAAGAACCATTGCCTAGAGTACCCTATTTAACCTAATAGTCCACTTCTAGTGGACTTTCGCTATCAGACGGGTAATTTATTACCCGGCTGCTTAGTGCAGCAGATATAGTGCGATCGCTGTCTTGTTGACTGTTGACTGTTGACGGAAGGGCGATCGCCCCTCAGACCAGATGCTAAAAT